>SLHZ01000115.1 GCA_007135895.1 Balneolales bacterium
CTGATGTGTGACCTTCACCTTGATTTTGAACAGGTCGCCTCACGATGGAATCTCTCATTCCACAACTATTTTTCAGAAGCAATAACCCATCTCGAAGAGATGGCGCAGGACGGGCTGGTCACCCTTGCCGAAAAGAATCTTGCCGTCACGCCCACGGGCCGGCTTTTTCTGAGAAACATCGCCACTGCTTTCGACGCCTATTATCGTCTATCAGAAAAAAAGATCCGATATTCAAAAACGGTTTGAACTTTCATTCAACCGGTTATATTTATAGCATATGTCTGGATATCCATGTAATGACTGTAGAAAGGTGGTTTGCAACCTCCAATAAATGAAATCCCCATGCAACGTAAGCCCTCTGCCCAGCACCCCGAGCTAATTCGAACCTTCACCAAGTACCTGATTCGGGACATGAGGGCGCTTGAGCACATGCTCGACAATGACCTTTTCGAACGTGATGTCAAGCGAATCGGTGCCGAACAGGAGCTGTTCCTGGTCGACCGGGCCAGCCGACCTTGCGGCATTAATACCGATATCATAGAAAAGCTGGATGATCCCCGCTTTACCTATGAGCTGGCCCGTTTCAATCTCGAATTCAACCTGGACCCCCTGACTTTTGAAGGGAAATGCCTGAGCACGCTGCACCGACAGCTTGCCTCAAGTGTAGAGAAAGTCCGAAAAACAACCGCTGAATTTGATGCCGATGTCATTCTGACCGGTTCTCTCAACACCATTCGCAAATCAGACCTGGGACTGGATAACATCACTCCTCTTCCCCGGTATCATATGCTCAACGAAGCGCTGACAAACCTGCGCGGCACCCAGCATGAACTCAAAATTTCAGGCGCCGACGAGCTGCATGTGCGGCATGACTCGGTCATGCTGGAAGCCTGCAACACCAGTTTCCAGATCCATTTTCAGGTCTCTCCGCATGACTTTGCCCGTCTGCACAATATCGCACAGGTCGTTACCGCACCTGTACTGGCGGCAGCCACCAACTCCCCTTTTCTTTTCGGTAAACAGCTTCTGCACGAAACCCGGATTGCCGTATTCCAGCAATCCATCGACAGCCGCAAAGCGGAGGATTTTGTTCACGAGCGAAAGCCACGCGTTCAGTTCGGTTCCCGGTGGGTGGAGGAATCCGTTCTGGAGATATTCCAGGAAGACATCACCCGATTTCGGATACTTTTCGCCACCGGGGATATCCAGGATCCTTTTGAAGCCCTGGACCGTGGAGAAGCGCCCCGGCTGGATGCCCTGCAGCTGTTCAACAGTACCATCTACCGCTGGAACCGGCCCTGTTACGGCATCACGGACAAAAAGCCGCACCTTCGTATTGAAAACAGGGTACTCCCCTCCGGTCCAAGCATCATTGATGAAGTGGCCAATGCGGCCTTCTGGTACGGACTTATGGCCGGTGTTTCCCATAAGTACCGGCAGGTGACCGACCTGATCCCATTCAAAGAAGTGGAAGCCAATTTTCTGAGCACCACCCGGCGCGGACTCTTGTCCCAGATTAAATGGCTCGACGGAAATACCTATCCTGTTCAGGACCTCATCCTCAACGAGCTTCTTCCGTTGGCCCGCGAAGGCCTGACGCATCATGCCATTGATGATGATGACATCGACCAGTATCTCGGAATCATTCGGGAACGTACCGAAACCGGACAGAATGGCTCTATCTGGCAAATCGAATCGTTCCATCATCTCGGCACTTCTCTGAATATCAACGAGAAAATGACGGCTTTGGCCGATTCCACCCTGAAAAACCAGAAAACGGACAAGCCGGTTCACTTATGGCCCATGGCCAAACGGATTCGCAAGCACCGGTGGGAAAAGAAATTTTCGACCATCGGCCAGTTCATGACCACCGATATCTACACTCTCAATGAAGATGATATCATCGATCTGGCCGCCAATGTCATGGAGTGGCAGAAAGTGAGCCACGTCCCTGTTGAAAACGAAAAGCACGAACTGGTGGGCATGGTAACCTACCGGTCCATGATCAGCACACTCAATAAAATCATTGCCCGCAACATGGACCATACCAATGTCTCCGTTAGCGACGTCATGGATCGCGATGTCATCACGGTCACTCCGCAGACAACTCCCGTTAAGGCCATTGAAATCATGCATGACAATGATATCTCCAGCTTGCCGGTGGTTGAAAACGGCCATCTTGTGGGAATCGTCACCGAATATGACTTCACACGCATAGCCCTTGAGTTCCTGAAAGACAAACTTAAAGAATAGCAGCAACGGATCACCGGAGTTGCCGGGTATTCAAAAAAAACGCTACCTTGCGTATGGTTATCCTGGACATTCGAAATAACATCACCAGGCCCTGATCGCCACCCGTATGGACTATGAAGCCTGTATTGACTATGGAGCCCGTATAGACTATGGAGATTTACAAAATATTTCAGTTTGAAGCGGCCCACTTTCTTCCCAATCTGCCGGAAAGCCATAAATGCCGTCGTATGCATGGACATTCATACCGTGTCAAGCTGACCGTCTCGGCACCCGTTGACCCACATACCGGCTGGGTCATGGATTTCGCAGATATCAAAAAAGCCTTCTCACCGATTTACATGCAACTGGATCATTACCTCCTCAACGAAATCAAAGGGTTGGAAAATCCGACCAGTGAGAACCTGGCCCGATGGATCTGGGACAAGACCAAACCGTTGCTGCCCTCACTGACCCGTGTCGAGATTATGGAAACATGCACCACGGGCTGTGTCTACGAGGGCGACTAAAACCACCGGGATCGTATCCGGGGCAAGAATGTTTCCACGGCAGGCATGATTCGGGATATTACATACTCCCGTGACCGTTTTTCTCTGGGACAGCCGATTCAGGGAGCCAGCCGCTGAATCTTCCAAAGACGGTTATCCGCACTGGTATAACAGATTCGATCATGCAGCCGGTTTACCCTTCCCTGCCAGAATTCAAATCGCCGGGGCCGGACCAGGTATCCTCCCCAGTAGTCAGGCCGTGGGATGTCATTATAGTTGTCATACTCTCTCTGCACTTTGCGGACCCGTTTTTCCAAGTCCGTCCGTGAAGAAACTACACGACTTTGCGGAGAAGCCACCGCGCTGATCCGGCTGCCGGCCGGTCGTGTGCGGAAATAGGTGTCGGACTGGAAGCCGGGGATCTTTTCCGCCGTTCCTTCAATAATGATCTGTCTCAGGATATCGGGCCAGTAGAAGGTCAGACATACCTGAGGGTTATTTTCGATATGATCAGCCTTGCGACTCTCGTAATTAGTGTAGAAGACAAACCCTTCATCATCGAAACCCTTCATCAGCACGGTTCGCCCGGCCGGTTGTCCCTCTTCATCCACGGTGGAGAGAATCATGGCATTCGGATCATCGGCAATCTTGCGGGCGGCCTCTTCGAACCAGATTTCAAACTGCTGAAACGGGTTCGGACTCACATTTTTTTCTTCCAGGGGCAGTCCCTTGTACTCCCGGCGGATCAGGGCGACCGACTGACGGGCAAATTTCATGGGCTTTCGGACTTCCTCCCTGCCCGGCAGCCAGCGTTTAATGAATCGGATCACTATCGTAGTCTTTTTTCGGTTCCTTGTCTCTACCCATCCGAATACCGCCATGCCATTCGGTAAAGTCAGGTAAAATCAGGTAAAATTATTTACCTCTGTCAGGTTAACCGAAAAGATAGCACAGTTTCTGCTTGGATAAAATACAAGTCAGCAGAATCACGGCAGTAAAAGCGCTATTTATTACAACCGCTACGAATGTTGGTTGCTTTTATTCCCAAAACCCGCAGTAATACGATCAAGGATGATAGCCAAAATCACAACTACCAGCCCGGCTTCGAAGCCCTGTCCAACCTGAAGCCGTTGAATTCCACGCAAGACATCTTCTCCCAACCCCCCTGCTCCAATCATGGCTGCGATGACGACCATGGACAGGCCCAGCATGATGGACTGGTTCACACCCGCCATAATGGTAGGCATAGCCACAGGTATCTGGACTTTCAGCAGTTTTTGGCTGTTTGTTGCGCCAAAAGCATCCGCGGCCTCAATAAGCTCGGCCGGAACCTGTCGTATACCCAGATTGGTCAGCCGGATCAATGGGGGCAGGGCAAAAACAAAAGTAGCTACCACCCCGGGTACCAGGCCAAGTCCGAAGAACATGACCGCCGGAATGAGGTAAACAAATGCCGGCATGGTTTGCATGAAATCGAGTACCGGCCTTATGAAAGCATCAAATCTGTCTCTTCTGGCAGCCATTATCCCCAGTGGCAGTCCAACAACCATCACCAGCAGCTCTGCAGTTATAACCAGTGATAGTGTTTCCACCAGAGCATCCCACAAACCGATATTTTCCGTTAATAATAAACCGAAAAGTGCAAACAGCGCTACTCTCCAGCCAGCCATTTTCCATGTTATCAATACAATAATTGCCATGAGAGCCAAAGGCGGAAGAGCGAGCATTCCTTCTTTGAGATGATCAACCAAAAAATAGACCAGAGATGAAAAGGCATCAAACAAAGCGGAATACTCACTTACAAGGTAATCCACACCCTTTGAAATCCAGTCTCTTACAGGTATTCGGAATGGGAACATAATTCAGGTATCTGCGTCATTTGTATTCGACTCTGTCCGGGCTCCTTCTGACAAGGCGGCAATTACCGCTCCCCGAACAATTACTCCCTGCAGCCGATTCCGTCCGTCTACAACAGCAACAGGTCCGTACTGCACATCTTTATAAGACTTAAGCACTTCATTAAGAGGTGTTTCTGATGTAACCACGGTTGGCTGAGAAATCAGATCTTTCCGAAGTGTCAGATCTTTGTCTTCGGAATGCTTGCGGATATAATCGGCAAGGTGATCAGCAATAATGTACCCTTTGAGTTGCCTGTTGGCATCCGCCACCAGAATACCGGACAGACCATTGCGCCGTATTTTTCTCAAAATGGTGCGCGGACCGTCGGCCGGGAAGGCTGTTTCCCGGACCGGCTGCATGATGGTGCCGGCCGTAAGTACGGCCGTTCGATCCATATCTTCAACAAAAGCCCGTACGTAATCATCCGCTGGCTTTGCTATAATCTCTTCCGCAGTGCCAATCTGCACTATCTGGCCGTCCTTCATAATCGCGATGCGATCACCCAGACGAAAGGCCTCATCCAGGTCGTGGGTCACAAACAGAATCGTCTTCTTCATCTTTGCCTGCAGTTCGATAAGCTCATCTTGCATCTGACGACGAATCAGCGGGTCCAGTGCGCTAAAAGCTTCATCCATCAATAAGATATCGGCATCAACAGCCAGACTTCGGGCCAATCCAACCCTTTGTTGCATCCCTCCTGAGAGTTGGGATGGATAACTGTTTTCGTTGCCCTCCAATCCAACCTGCCGGATCATTTTTCGGGCTTTATTCTCGCGCACTTCCCTTTCCACTCCCTGCAGCTCAAGCCCAAACTCAACGTTTTCCAATACCGTCCTGTGCGGAAGAATGGCAAAATTCTGAAACACCATGCCACAAAAAGTTTTTCTGCGAAACTCCCGAAGCTCCTTTTGACCAAGCTTTACGATATCGGTGCCGTTGATAAGAATTTCTCCCCGTGTCGGTTGATGAAGCCGGTTTATCAGACGCTGCAATGTTGACTTGCCGCTGCCGGACAGGCCCATCAGAACAAAGGTTTCACCTCTGCGAATAGAAAAACTGACATCCTGAACACCAATAACCAGTTTGTATCTCTTGAGAATATCATTTTTTGACTCCCCCTTTTTCAGTGCTTCAATGGCTTTTAAGGGTCTGTCGCCAAATATTTTATATAGGTTCTTAACCCGTATGATTTCATCCATATCCCTGAAATCGTTTAAAAGATGGTTCAGCAATCATTTGACATTCTGAATGCTGTGACTTGAAAAAACTTTGTGACAAAAGGGTCGTCGTGCATGAAATTCCTGCACGACGACTCTTCTGTATTTAAAATAATTAATCAAGCCAGCTTCTGACCCGTTCTGGATTATCCGCTATCCATGTCCGGGCAGCGTCAAAAGGCTCCATTCCATCTTCGATATAGATCATCACTTCGCCCATCTCTTCGGGAGACCATTGGAACTGATCCAGAAAAGCATACACTTCCGGATATCGCTCTTCCAGGTCGGGTGTTACGATTGTGGCTATATGCTCTTCATCTCCAAAAACACCCAGGGGATCATCCAGGTATTTCAGATCATGTGCCGCAAATTTCCAGTGGGGTGTCCACCCTGTCACCACGATCCACTCCTGACGCTCGATGGCCCGTTCCAGTGCCGCAGTCATGGCCGCATCTGATCCCGACATGAGATTGTAATTCAGTTCGTATTCGTCCACAGCATTTTCACTGGCGGCCATGAGCCCGGCCCCCGGATCAATCCCGGTTATGACACCACCAAATTCTTCCACATAGTCATTGAGTTGATCGATGCGGTCCACCGGCACATAGTCGGGAACCACCCAGCCGATTTTTGCTCCTCTTAAATTGGGACCCAAGTTTAGAATATCATCCCGGGTTTGCTCCAGATAGGCTTGATGGGTTCCAGGCAGCCATGCTGCAACGATGGCATCAAAATCACCACGGGCCATTCCGGCCCACATCGGTCCGGCGTCTACAGCCGTCAGATTCACTTCCTGACCCAACTCATCTTCAATAATTGCAGCAACGACATGGGTGGACGCTATTTCAGAATCCCATAATACATATCCCAGACGAACTTCGTCTGAAGCAGTTTCACAGCCCTGGATGCCGATTGCTGCAAGAAACCAGATGGCCAGAAACACAAAAGGTTTCATATACGCTTTACTCGTTTGCTTTCGCATGATTAATCCTCCAGTTATTTTTTTTTACATTATTTGCATCTCATTATCAGATCTTCGGATACAGCGATCAGAAGTAAAAACCAAAATTGATATTGAACCGCACATTATATTTTGAATCGCCGAGTCCAAGATCTTCATGCCCCGGACCAACACCCGTACCAAACTCTTCAGTAAGCCAGGGTTGGTTTACGCCTTGTGCGATATCCACATAGGTAAACACAGGTCCCGCAGAGATTAAAAAGCCGGTGATATTCTGAATAGTGGGCTGAAAATTATCACTCAGTGTAAGACTGTTACCGTCGGCAAGCCGGGTTTCTCCTTCTCCCACAAGATTCCCCATGTAACTAAAGTCATTGTAAAACATAAGATTGGATACAGGCCCCCAGTCCACATCATAGGAATAGGACAGTCCCAGTGTGGCCATCCAGGCTTCGGTAGAAATCTGATAGGGTATTCCATATGCTCCCACAAAAACAGTACTCAGCTCCTGTCCGGAATTATCAACGGCATCCAGGCCATAGTATAGAAACTGAGGCATGATACCCAGATTCCCAAAACCAAGATCCGCGTGTACAGCAGCAGCCCACCGATTGTCAAACTGATCCAGCGGGATGCTGTAAAGCTGGCCATACTGCAGCGAAACCCCAACTTCTCCGGCATCCAGAAAATAGGCGCCACGAACATTGAGTTGATTTCGCTCGGCCAGATCAGCATTTCCACCGGGAATGATATCGTAGGAATAACGTCCCGAGCCACCCGTTCCAAACTCGGCGGGTGGTCCCTCGGGCTCCGGCTGGTAGAAGTATGCGAAATCCAGCTGATAAGAATCCGTTGTATGGGTTAGTTTCAGACCCATATCGTGATCATCTTCCAATCCTACATAGTAAGCCAGGCTGAACCACCAGCTGTTGGAATTATACCCCAGATTGCCAAAAGGAACCTGGGTAACCCCAAGCTGAAGTTCCATCTGTGGGCTCAGGGCATATTCCATCCAGC
>SLHZ01000131.1 GCA_007135895.1 Balneolales bacterium
ACATTGTTGACATAGCTATCAGTCATCAGTCTGGATATGGCACGGCTGAAGACTTTTTCACCGCGATGCATGGCGCGAATACTCTCCAGAAGTTCATCACAGCGAACACTTTTTAAAAGGTAACCTCCGGCACCGGCATGAAGAACCTCGTTCAGGTAATCCTGCGATACGTGCATGGTCAGTACAAGAATCCGGGCCCCGGGGTTGACCTTCAAAATGGAACGGATGACATCGGTGCCGTTCATTCCCGACATGCTGATCTCAAGTATGCTCACATCCGGAAAGGTCTGTTTATACCGTTCCAGAGCCTGAAAGCCGTTTTCAGCTTCGGCAATGACTTCAATATCTTCTGCGCTTTCAATAACACTGCGCAAGCCATGACGGACTATGTCATGGTCATCGGCCAGTAAAACCCTGATGATATTCTGGTCGTGTCGCCGTGATGTACCCATAGCCAAATGATTGCCCGATAACCGTCCGGTATTTTCCGGATATCTGTTACATATCTTTCTTATCGCCAGAATAAAAAGAATATTAAACCGGTATCCGGGGGCGAATTTGTTAGTTTATTCTTACCTTACACCCTTTTCTGATCTTATCTGTATTTCCATTCCAGATTTCCCTCCGGCCATTATGCCCCGGATGGAAGACCTAAACACGGACTGTATTAACCATGACCAGAATTCGAACACATACCTGCGGAGAACTTACGCCCCGGCATACCGGCGAAACGGTAGTGCTCAACGGATGGGTTGCCACCAGGCGCGACCTTGGAGGTGTGATATTTATTGATCTTAGGGATCGATACGGATTTACGCAGGTTGTCTTTTCCCCACAAGATGACAAAGAAGCTCACATGACGGCCGACCAGCTCCGCTCCGAGTTTGTAATCGGTGTCAAGGGTAGAGTCAGGGAGCGGGATCCCGAAAATATCAATCCCAATGTTAAAACCGGAACCATAGAAGTACGCGTTCACGAATTGCAGATCTATTCCCGGTCTGAAACACCCCCTTTTGAAATCCAGGATGAGGTGCGAGCCAACGAAGACCTCAGACTGAAATATCGCTATCTGGATCTCAGAAGACCGGTTATGCAAAACAATATGTTGCTCCGTTCGGCCCTGTACCGCCATACCCGGAACTATTTCCACGAACACAATTTCGCAGAAATTGAAACCCCTTTTCTGATGCGAAGCACACCGGAAGGAGCCCGTGATTACCTGGTTCCCAGCCGCGTGAACCCCGGCAAGTTCTACGCCCTGCCGCAGAGTCCGCAAACCTACAAGCAGATCCTGATGGTCTCGGGTATGGATCGCTATTTTCAAATTGTCAAGTGCTTCCGGGATGAAGACCTGCGAGCCGACCGCCAACCCGAATTCACCCAGATCGACGTGGAGATGTCCTTCGTCAATGAAGAACAAGTCTATGAGCTTATGGAAGGACTCATGCAGAAACTCCTGCTTGAACTCAAAGGGGTCCGGGTTGAAACACCCTTCCCGAGAATGACCTACCGGCAAGCCCTGACGACCTACGGCAGTGACAAGCCCGATACGCGTTTCGGGATGACCTTTGTCGATTTTTCCGATATTGTCAGGGACTCGGATTTCAGAGTGTTTTCAAAAACCGTGGCTGATGGTGGTTCCGTTGCCGGTTTCGTGGTCCCGGGCAAAGGGTCACTGGGCCGGGGTATCATGGACCGTCTGACGAAAAGGACCCGTGATGAAATCGGGGCCGGCGGACTGATCTACATCAAGAACAACCCCGACGGGATCTACTCCAGCGTGAGCAAGTTCGTCGCGGAATCCACCACCCGTGATATGGTTGATCAAAGCGGGGCAGAGACCGGCGACCTGATCCTGATTCTGGCAGGAAAAGGCGACCAGGTCTATCACCAGCTGGGAGCACTGAGACTGCTCATGGCCAGAGAATACGGCATGATCGACGAATCCCGCTACAACCTGCTCTGGGTAACGGAGTTTCCGCTTCTCGAATATGATGAAGAGGACGGCCGGTTCTACGCCATGCACCACCCGTTTACTTCTCCCAGGGAAGAAGATGTCGACAAGCTGAAGGACGATCCTGGCAGTGTTCGCGCCAGAGCATACGACCTGGTTATGAACGGCAGTGAAATCGGCGGCGGCTCCATACGTATTCATGATTCCGCCCTTCAGTCACGAATGTTTGAAGCACTTGGCATTGGAAGGGAGGAAGCATCGCAGAAATTCGGCTTCCTGCTGGATGCCTTCCGGTACGGCGCACCGCCACATGGCGGCATTGCACTTGGACTGGACCGGATCGCCATGCTTCTCACCGGTGCCAAAAGCCTGCGTGAAGTGATCGCTTTCCCCAAAAACCAGCGCGCCATCAGCCTCATGGATAATTGTCCGGATGTAGTGGATACCGCACAACTGGAGGAGCTGCATATCCGTCTGGCCGGAAAAACCAAACGGGAAGAATAATCAAAGCTGGTGAAACTTGCCTTGGCAGATATGGCCATGCAGCATCTGCTTACGGACAAGCCTGAACGATGCAACTTCTGCCGGCAGTGAGTCCGGCCGGGGCAGAAGACCACCGGAGGCAGTAGCCATTTCAGGCGCCAAAAAGAAAAAAAGCGAACTAAATTGCAGGTATCAACTGTTCCTTGTATGTGTAACAGACATATTGCAATCAGTTAACCATTCACCTAATGACAAGAGGAACAACATGGCTTTTACTCTTCCTGAATTACCCTATTCTTATGATGCCCTGGAACCGCATTTCGATGCGAAAACAATGGAAATTCATCATACCAAACACCATCAGACCTATATCAGCAAGGCCAATGACGCCCTCAACGGACACCCGCTTGCAAACCGGCCCGTAGATGAGGTGCTTCGCAATATCGACAGCCTTAACCCCGACAGCAAACAAGCCGTTGTCAACAATGCCGGTGGACATGCCAACCACTCCCTCTTCTGGCAGGTCCTGGCACCCGGCGCCGGCGGAGTACCGGAAGGAAAGATCGGTGATGCCATCAATGAAACCTTTGGTTCATTCGACAACTTCAGGGAGAAATTTACCCAGGCAGCACTCACACGATTTGGATCCGGCTGGGCCTGGCTGGTGGTTAATGCCAAAGGCAAGCTGGAAGTGACTTCCACGGCCAATCAGGACAGTCCGATCATGCTCGGTCAACAACCCGTTCTGGGACTGGATGTGTGGGAACACGCCTACTACCTCAACTATCAGAATCGCAGGCCCGACTATGTATCGGCCTTCTGGAACGTCGTGAACTGGTCCAGGGTAGAGGAGTACTACAAAGAGGCACTTAGTCGGTGACCAGCTGGACTTCAATCCAGGTTTCCATCGGATCACCCATCATCCGCATGAAGTGATAGTGGCGTTCGCGGTCTCCATTGTCACTATGAGACCGCCCGCTCGCTGTCTCACTTGTGATCAGAGGTGCAGAACCGAAATAAACGGCATCTTCGAGCCGTAGCGGGTTGATCTCAAATCCGACCTGCAAGGTTTCTCCCGGGTGCACATCGGGAGAGAATTGGCTGGTCGATGTGATCTGCAATGGAACGGTTAAAGAGAGCCGGCCTCTTCGCTCATCATCCTCCAGATACAGGAACACTCCCTGAGCCTGAAGCTGTGGCAGAGGCACGGGCATCGGCTCTATGGCATCACGACGTCCACGGCGCTGTATGATAAGGGCCTGACGGGTGCTGTTTCGGGCTGCCTCCTGGATAAGCGAGCGGTTTTCCGGAAACTCCCCCCATCCGGGTTCTTTTAGAAAGCCGTCGCGCGCGCCCGGGAAACGACCCAGTTCGTAATAAATGCCGGTTGGATAACTGAGACCAAACGACCGACGAAAGTTTTTCTTGCTGTCTATGTATACCGTGAAACCGAATTCACGTGCTATACGATATTGGTGGGCACTGACAAAGTCGATTAGAATGTAAAGATTTTCGTGGTCGTTTGTAATGTAGAGAGCAAGATCATCTACTGCATGCCGCTGCGCCTGATCCGCCTGCATCCGTTCGGCGAGATTTGCCTCGAAAGGGGCTTCCATTGCCTGATGACTGAACTGCCCCGGTATTTTTTTTACCGTCGTGCAGAACGTGAGAAATACAGGTGCCGAAATAATGATAACCAGCCAGACCGGGGAGAAATTTGCCCCAGATGAAACGACATCGTTTGGACAAATATCCGGGATAGCTGTTGCCCTCTCCGGCAGGTTGCCCTCTCCGGTTGAGCAGGTTGGCTCGCCAGCGTGGCTGGAAGCAAAATCCACTTTATTTTGAGACCCGTGGAACCGAAACATGTTTTTTGTCGTTTCTTGAATATGGTTGGAGTTTTATCTGTTGAAAGTGAAATAAATTCAGGAAGATAAAATAGAATCAGATAAAGAGAATACTACGGCTGACACCACAAATAAATACGGAGTTCAGCAGGTTTTTCGTACTTGAACAAGGTAAGAAAAAAGCCGGGACTCTGACAAAGGAGACGATATCATGCATTTCAGACAAGGAACCGGGCCAGACATTTCATGGATGAGAACCGAACTCACAGAACTTGGAGTCAATGAGCTTGTGAGTCCGGAAGAGGTGGATCAGGTTTTGCAGGATCAAAAAGGAACCATGCTGCTGGTTATTAACTCCGTCTGCGGATGTGCCGCAGGTAATGCCCGGCCAGGAGTCCGCCTGGCTCTGGAACATTCGGTCAAACCTGGCAAACTCTATACCGTTTTTGCAGGCCAGGACCGTGAGGCAACAAGCCGCGCACGTGAATATATTAGTGAATATCCGCCCTCTTCACCCTCTTTTGCCCTGTTTAAGGACGGTGAAGTCAAGGCCATGATACCCAGAAGCCGGATTGAAGGTCAGACCGCCAGGCAGGTGGCCGATGATCTCGTGACCATTTTTGATTCCTATTGCAAATGAGGCCATCGAACCGGCTAACGAATTACCACGTGGGTGAGGAGATGCCGGGAGAGGAGATGCCGGGAAAAGAAGACCCGAACACAGAAATACCAGAAAAGCCCCCTGAAAGGATATCCGCCGGAAAAAGGGATATGCTTTTTCTGGGTCTTTCAGCTGTATTTCTTACCGCCCTGGTGATGGGAAATATCATCGGCACCACGAAGTTTATTCGCCTGGCCAGCCTGACCATCCCGGAATCACTATTGTTTCTGGTACCCGAACTGGTCCGGGACGGAACTTCTTATCAGATGATCATACCTGCGGGTCTCCTTGCCTTTCCTTTTACCTTTTTTGTAACTGACCTGATATCCGAGCTATTCGGAAGAAAGAAAGCCCAGATGCTTGTCTGGACCGGCTTTTTCATGAATCTGTTCATGCTGGGTATTATGACGGCAAACTACTACCTGCCTGATGCCTACGGTGTAAGCGCAGGGACCGGTCTTTTCGATGGCGTCTATGGTTTCATGGTCGGAAACACCCTCGGCAGCATGACCGCCTATCTTGTGGCACAGACCGTTGATGTTCAGCTGTTTCACTTTTGGAAACGGTTCACGAAAGGGCGGCATCTCTGGCTTAGAAACAATGCCTCTACCATGGTCAGTCAACTGGTTGATTCCACAGCAATACTGACCATTCTCTACTTTGCAGGAAATCTGGGTGAAGATGTCAGTGGTGCCACAGCACTTATGATACTGATCCTGAATTCCTATTTGTTCAAGTTCCTGTCAGCCCTTGTCGACACACCCGTCATATATGCTGCGGTACATTATTTGCGGGATTTTTACGAAGATCCCGAAGGTCATGAACTCCCCCGGAAAAAAACGTCTTGAAGGATGCATTGATTGAGTGCCGGGAAATTATTATCGTTCAAACGATATTTCGTTGCAAAAACTTTCTTTACTACTCACAGTATGACTCCCGGTGTTATGCCCGGATCACTCCTGTGACATTTCAGGCAATATAGCTACAGGCAATCCTATGAATATGAGTAATGCATTCTGGCGCGAAGTCATGGATCATCTGCCCGGACTCCATCTTTTGTTTAGGGTGGATGACAAGGAGGACGCCTATCTGATTTTCGCAAACTCTCAGATACAGGCCGCTCTCGACTATACTCCGGAAGAGTTTGTCCTGGCCTCGGAATCCCCCGGAACAAAGGTCCAAGATGATATTCACGCCCTGGTGGAGACCATAGCAGAACTGAGCCACAATGATGAAAAAAAGATGGAACCCCGGTGCCGTTTTCTGTCCAAACAGGGGGCCGAAAAAAGGTTCACGTTCTCCTTCCGGATTTTTAATGTCAAGTCTACATCAATGCCCTTCATCGCAGTCACTCTGGAGCCTTTGAAAAAGAAAGATCCCCCGGTGACAGAGTCCGTCAGGGAACAGCCTGTGAGAACAGAGGTTGTTAAAGGGCCCGGGTTTTCCGCCCATTCGCCCCTGATGAAAATTCTGATGGAGAAGATCGAAGCCGTGAAAGACAAAACGACACATCTTTTGTTTCGGGGTGATCCGGGCACCGGAAAAAAGACCATAGCCCGAAAGATTTTTGAATCAGAGCGCAGCAGGGGTGCTGTTTGTCACGAATGGGATATGAGTTCCATGACGGCCTCTGAGCAGGATCAGGTTCTCGACGAGCTGCTTGAACAGGAGAGCGGCACGGCAGGCAAGCGTATTACACTGCTTGTGATTGAAATAGGAAAAATGTCTCTGACCAGTCAGGAAAAACTCCATGTATGGCTGCAGGAAAGAATGGCCGCCAGGAGGCAGACCCGCGTACTTGCAACTTCGGAAACCTTGCTCGAAGAGCTGATGAAACGAAACCGGTTTAGTACCGGACTATACTATTACCTGAGTTTTGATACGATCCTCCTTCCGCCGCTTTCCCAGCGCAAAGAAGATATACGGCACCTGGCAGAGAAGTGGATTCCGGAGGCGGCCCGGGCACTGGGTATTCCCGAACCTGCAATAAGCGGGGAAGTGATGCAACGGCTGATGGACTATGAATGGCCCGGAAACCTGACAGAATTTCTCCGTGTGATGAGGCGCTCACTGTTGCGGTCTGAACAGGGCTTGCTCTGCCTGCATATGGGCCATATTTCTGCAGGAGCAGATCACCGGGAAACCGGTGAACAGGCCGGGGAAATACTTCTGTTTGACGAAATGGTCCGACTCTACCTTGAGAGGGTTCTGCGCAAAACCGGTGGCAAAATATACGGAGATGACGGTGCGGCCACACTGCTGGGCATGAAACCGACCACGCTTCAGAGCAAGCTGAAGAAGCTTGGAGTTCGTTGAAACCGGATCCAGTTGGAGTTCGCTGAACCCTGTTCTGGTTGGGGATCGCTAAATCTGGTTCTGGTTGGAGTTCGTTGAATCCTGTTCCGGTTGGAGCTCACTAAACCCGGGTGGGAAAATTCCGTTAGAAATTTTCTTTTTTGCCATTGACTCATATTGCCGTCGTTGGGTATATTTCGTGTCCCTGCAGATCCGGTGAATTCTGCCGGATCTCTCATAAAATAATTTGACAAGTTAGATAGAAAGGGGTTATATTGGTTGTCTGCCGCTAAAAGCGGTGGAGTATGTTCTTTGACCGGATGGAAAGACAAGAAAATCGCATAGCGAGCCCTTGAAATAGGATATGGCTCTTCGGAGTTGTGTTCGATTTTGAGAAGAAGAAATACGAGCCGAAGTCAGACTCAAACGAAGTGTTAACTAGCAAGCTGCAAAGATTGCTGATATACAACGGAGAGTTTGATCCTGGCTCAGGACGAACGCTGGCGGCGGGCCTAACACATGCAAGTCGAAGGGGATTCACCGAGCTTGCTCGGTGATGAGACTGGCGTACGGGTGCGTA
>SLHZ01000313.1 GCA_007135895.1 Balneolales bacterium
CTCGGGATGTATGCTGCATACGAAAGCAATTACCGCACGCACAAATGGATGTCTGCCCTGGTCAAGGAACTGCTGCAACATCCTGGCAACAGCCTCGTGACAGCCGGAGCCGGCCAGCCACCGGAACTTCACGCCACTGTCGCGGCTATCAACCTTGCTCTCGAGAATGCCGGTCAAACCGTCGATTACCTGAAGGTTCCTCATGCCGGCGATCAGGATCAGAACAGCGCGCTGCGTGAGCTTACCGAAGCCATGCATCAGGGTGACGTGGACACTCTGGTGCTCCTTGGAACCAATCCGGTCACCAACGCGCCGGCCGATCTTGCTTTTGGAAAAGCCATGGAGCAGGTATCCACCTGTATCCATCTCTCCAGCCATTACGACGAGACATCGCTCAAGTGCCACTGGCATGTCAACCGCACCCATTTCCTTGAAAGTTGGGGCGACGGGTACTCATTTACAGGTGTTCCCTCGGTCATTCAGCCGGTCATCATGCCGCTTTTCGGTGCCAAAAGCGAGATTGAACTGCTTCATGCCATCGTCCATGGCCGCGACAAGGAGGGCTACGAACCGGTGCGTCGGACATGGAAAGACGTGCTGGGAGCGAATTTTGAAAACAAATGGCAACAGGTTCTACACGATGGCCTTCGAAAGGATCACCGTTTTGAAACCGTTGGTGTACAGTGGAATCCCGGTTTTTCCGCGATCGCCGAATCCTTCCTCCTTCAGCTTGCCGGTGATCACACCTCCGGCAGCGACCAGATCGAACTGGTCATAAAACCCGACCCCTTTCTGCACGACGGACGGTTTGCCAATAACGGCTGGCTGCAGGAACTGCCGGATCCCATGACCAAAGTCACCTGGGACAATGTGGCCATCCTCTCACCGGTCACCGCCGAACGAATCGGCATATCGCCGGTCAGAAAATTCGGGGATCCGCGTCAGGAAATCATCCGGATTACAACGGAAAACGGCGCAAGCGTCGAAATCGCCGCCTGGGTGCTTCCGGGTCATGCCGACAACAGCATTACGCTCTATGCGGGCTATGGCCGAAGCAACAGCGGACGCGTGGGCAACGGAACCGGGGTGGACGTGTGGCCGCTTCGCGCCACCACATCCCTCCTCTATCACCGGACCGTGCAGGTCTCCGTAGCCGGACAGACTTACGATATCGCCTGCACACAGGATCATCACAGTCTCGAAGGCCGGCCCCATGTACAGGACGCCGATCTGGAGTACTACCGTAAAAACCCGACATTCGCCCAAGATGCGGTGTATGTACCGGGCACACTGGGCGGCAAGCGCCAACACCCGATTTCCCTCTTTGATGACAAGGTGTTTCCCGACCATGAACCTCAGTGGGGCATGACGATCGACCTGAACCGCTGTGTGGGTTGTGGTGTCTGCACCATCGCCTGCCAGGCCGAAAACAATATCCCCGTCATCGGGAAAAGAGAAGTGCGTCGCGGGCGCGAGATGCACTGGATTCGGACCGACCGGTATTTCAGCGGGGATGATCGTGGCAATCCGAAGGTCATGCACCAGCCCGTGCCCTGCATGCACTGCGAAAACGCACCCTGTGAGCAAGTTTGTCCGGTTTCCGCCACCACACACAGTGATGACGGCCTCAACCAGATGACTTACAGCCGGTGCATCGGTACCCGCTACTGCGCCAACAACTGCCCGTATAAAGTCCGCCGCTTCAATTTCTTCAACTACTCGAAGAGCTTCCTCACCGGCGGTGACGATCCGGAAGTCATTCAAATGGCCATGAATCCCGATGTAACCATCCGCTTCCGCGGTGTCATGGAAAAGTGCACCTTCTGTGTGCAACGCATCAGCAGGGCAAAAATCGACACCAAAAAGGAGACCGGCGAATCGATCAAGCCGCCGGATGGCACTGTCATAACCGCCTGTCAGCAGGCCTGTCCGGCTAACGCCATTCAGTTCGGCGACCTGACGGACAAAAACAGCCGGGTATCGAAAGAAAAGAGCCGGGATCGCAACTACATGATGCTCGAAGAGATCAATGTCAGGCCCCGGACATCCTACCTGGCCCAAATCCGCAATCCCAACAAGGAGATGTCATGAGAATTCCGGCATCCCCCATATCATCCGAATCATCCGACACCCTGCGTCTGTTCCTGTACCACCCGACGTTTAATCCGTTACCCGTTCCATGAGTCAGACTATTTCCGATGTCCCCGATGACCGGCTGGTCAAGGGAAATCACGATTTTGCCAGTATCACCAAACTCATTACGGATATTCCGCAGGAGCGGACTCCGACCTGGTGGTATATTGCATTCGGCATCTCAAATATATTGCTGGCCATGATGCTCGGCATGGTGATCTGGCTCATCTGGCAGGGAACCGGTGTCTGGGGCCTCAACAGCACCGTGGGTTGGGCGTGGGATATCACCAACTTCGTGTGGTGGGTCGGGATCGGCCATGCCGGCACGCTCATATCGGCCATTCTGTTCCTGTTCCGGCAGGGCTGGCGTACGGCCATCAACCGTTTTGCCGAAGCCATGACTATTTTTGCCGTCATGTGCGCCGGTCTCTACCCGGCCATCCACGTTGGGCGGATCTGGGCTATCTACTGGATCTTTCCGTTGCCCAATTCCATGCAGCTTTGGCCCAATTTCAACAGTCCGTTGCTGTGGGACGTATTCGCCGTGGCCACCTACCTGATCGTCTCCACCCTCTTCTGGTACGTGGGCCTGGTGCCGGACCTGGCCACCATGCGTGACAAGGTCAAAGGTAAAATATCACGACTCGTTTACGGAGTATTTGCTCTGGGCTGGACCGGCGCCAACCGGCACTGGCAGAACTACGAAAAAGCCTACATGATCCTTGCCGGGCTGGCTACTCCGCTGGTGCTTTCGGTCCATACCATCGTCTCCTTCGACTTTGCCGTATCCATCATTCCCGGATGGCACACCACCATTTTCCCACCCTACTTCGTGGCCGGTGCCATCTTCTCCGGCTTTGCCATGGTGCTCTCCCTGATGATCATCAGCCGCAAGCTGTACGGTCTCGAGGATATCATGACCATCGACCATATCGAAAAGATGAATATCATCATTCTGGTCACCGGCATGATGGTCGGTTTCGCCTATGGCATGGAGTTCTTCATCGCCTGGTACGGCGGAGTCGAATACGAGAAATTCGCCTTTATCAACAGGGCCCTGGGTCCCTATGCCTGGGCTTACTGGATCATGATCACCTGCAATGTAGTCTCCCCGCAGTTTTTCTGGGTGAAAAAATTCCGGCGCAATATCGTTCTGACCTTCATACTCTCCATCGTGATCAATATCGGCATGTGGTTTGAACGCTTTGTCATCGTGGTAACCTCCCTGGCACAGGATTTCCTTCCGTCGTCATGGACCTACTTCTCGCCAACGTATGTGGATGTACTCACCTATGTGGGTACATTCGGACTCTTTTTCACTTTCTTCCTGCTGTTCCTCCGGTTCCTGCCGATGGTCGCCATCGCCGAGATCAAGGGGGTCATGCCGCAGGCCAATCCGGCTTACTACCGGCAGAATAAACGTTAATCGTCATAATCTTTCAACTGTCAACCTATGAGTAAAAGGGGAATTCCTTTCGGTGTGCTGGCCGAGTTTGAGAACCCGGCCGACCTGATGGACGCGGCAGCGGCCGTTCGCAGAGCCGGCTATCGCCAGTTCGACACCTACAGCCCGTTCCCGATCCACGGCATGGATGACGCCATGGGGCTGAAACCTTCAAAACTGGGATGGATTGTACTTATTCATGGCATCCTTGGACTGATAGGCGGCATAGCGCTGCAGGTCTGGTCCATGGATATCGCCTATCCGGTCCACATCAGCGGCAAGCCGTATCTCAACTTCCCGGCCTTCGTACCCGTCACATTCGCCATCATCATCCTGCTGTCCGCTTTCGGGGTCTTCATGGGCATGTTCTTCCTCAACAACCTGCCGAGGCTGCACAACCCGCTGTTTCATTCCGACCGTATTGCCAAAGCCACTGATGACGGGTTCCTGCTATGTATTGAAGCAACTGACCCGGTCTTTTCCGAAGAAAGAACCACCCTTTTTCTCAAGGAGATCGGAGCCACATTCACTGAAACCATACCGCTCGAAGCTCCGGACAAATCACCGGGAACTGAAACGGGCACGGTTAAATGACCTCAATATTCCTCCGACCTCTTCACACGAATCCGGTTTGACCTTTCCGTCTCATGAAATCACTGTCAAGCAATATTTTACTACTACTTATACTGACGGCCCTTCTGGGTGCCTGCCGGGGCCAGCCCTCCGAAAAGCCGCCTATCCACACCCAGTACAACATGTACTGGCAGGATCGGTTTTCCGCCCAGCAGGAAAACCCCTTCTTTACTGACAACCGGTCGATGCGAATGCCCGTCGAGGGAACCGTGGCAAGGGGTCATCTGCAGACCGACATACTGTTCCATGAAGGCCTCCACCCTGACGGTCGTTTCGCCGAGAAGATACCTGTCCCGATGGATCGCTCCTTCCTGATGCGCGGCCGTCAGCAGTACCAGGTTTTTTGCACTGCCTGCCACGGCTCGCTGGGTGATGGCAACGGTCCGGTATCGGACTACGGCTATATAGCGGCCTCCCTTCACACGACCAGTGCCAGGGAGATGCCTGACGGCGAAATCTACAGTGCTATCACCCATGGTGTCCGGACCATGAACGCCTACCGGCATCAGATCCGTCCCGAGGACCGCTGGGCCATTGTTGCCTATGTCAGGGCACTTCAGCTCAGTCAGGATGCCGGAGAGGAAGACCTGATGCGCCTGGGCATCGAAAATTAACCAACAACCGTCTGAACATAAGCATGGATCATTCCAAACCCGCGTTTTCCGAACCGCTCGAATTCCCGAAAGAGAACAGGATATCGGTCGCTTTCTTCGCGGCCGGTATCATCGGTATCGTCCTCAGCCTGATCGGTTATGTTGTCAATACGGAGCAGTTCTTCTACTCCTATCTGACCAGCTTCGCCTTCATCGCCAGTCTCATGCTGGGGGCTCTCTTCTTCGTCATGATCCAGCATATCACCCGCTCATCCTGGAGTGTGGTACTGCGACGTATCCCGGAAACCATCTCCATGCAGTTGCTCTGGCTTGGTCTTTTGTTTGTACCCATTCTATTCGGTATGGAGATCCTTTATGAATGGACACGGCCCGAACGGATTGCCACCGACGCGCTGACCCAGCACAAACAACCCTATCTCAACATCCCGTTCTTCGTGATCCGGAATATCATCTATTTCTCGGTATGGGCTTTTCTGGGCTACCGGCTCTACAAAAACTCCGTGGTCATGGATCAAAACGGTGACCCGGCACTGGATCGCAGACAGCGCATTCTCAGCGCCCCCGGTATTCTACTGGCCGCCTTCACCATGGCTTTCGCTTCCTTCGACTGGCTCATGTCGATGGACTCGCACTGGTTTTCGACCATGTTCGGCGTGTACTATTTTTCCATGAGTTTCCAGGCTATTCTGGCCGTTATCCTGGTGGTTATCCTCTATCTATTCCGTCAGGGGCTGCTGACCGACATCATCAACCGGGCCCACATTCATGACATGGGCGCCCTGCTCTTCGGGTTCACGGTTTTTTACGCCTACATTGCTTTCAGCCAGTTTCTGCTCATCTACTATGCCAATATTCCGGAAGAGACCCTCTGGTTTTATTACCGGTTCGAAGGCAACTGGATCATTCTGGCCTATCTTTTCCTCATCGGACGCTTCGTAATCCCCTTTGTGTTGCTGCTCGGAAGAAAACCGAAAACGAACTATTCCCTGCTCATGGGTATCTCACTCTGGATCATTGCCCTTCAGTTTCTGGAGATGTACTGGATTGTCATGCCGATCCTTCACAAGGGAGCCATCTCGCTGCACTGGCTTGACCTGACGCTGCTGCTCGCTTTCGCCGGGATATCGGCCGGGTTGTTTTTCCGTCAGTTCGCACGCCACAGTATGGTACCGATCAAAGACCCGCTACTGGCCGAGTCGCTGCACAAACACTGATCCGCTTCTGGCCGAATAAGGGGGAATACACGCCGTTCAATGCATAGTTTGGCCGGGCAGTACCGCAGGCATGGAGTGTTTTCCAAAAAAAACAGTGATCGGGGATTTTTTTCTTCGCGACGGATGTTATACCAAGTTAGTGCGACACGGTATGTTTCCGGTAGGATCAATGTAAACAACAACATTGCTTCACCAAACAGATTGACGTTGATAAAACAAGAACGAAGAAGAACGCGGCACACATAAAAGAAGGTTGTGCAGAGGGAATAAATTCAGAAATCCCGAACACCACCTTAGTCCATACAAGAACGGATCAGAAGACAGCTCATGGCGGAACAAAGAAACCCGGAACGGAACCGGGAGACCGACTCACTGGGAACATCCATAAACTACGGAGCCGCACCCGACCAGATGGACTTCGGAACCATCACTCGGTGGCTGATCGGAGGCATCATTGTCGTTGCCATCTCCCTTGTCGGGCTCTACCATATGTTCAATCATTACCAGTTCCGGGCCTCTCAAAGAGCGGTCATTGAAGCCGAGTTCCGGGATGTAACCGAGCGCCGCGAACGGGAGCAGCAGGTCCTCAACTCATTCGAAGTGATCGATGAGGAGAAGCGCCGGTACCGCATCCCCATCGACAGTGCCATCAGCCTGATACTGAAAGAGTCCGGTGCTGCCCACGGCGAAGACTCATTACCCCGGACCAAGTGAACCTCTAAGGAGATAAACCGCACCCGAATATGTCCGAGTACACCCATTTAATACGAACCGCGACAACACCCCGGCGATTTTTCCCGGTTACGGGCCTCCTGCTGATCGCGCTGTTTGTTTTTTCACAGGCAGGCTCAATCGTTCAGGCACAGCACAATATACCGCCAGAAGGACTTGACCAAGTGGGAATAACGGAAAAGCTGGGTGACTACGTGAGCGGGGATATCCGGCTGGTCAATCAGTACGGTGAGGAAGTTGTCCTGGCGGATTATCTCAACAACGGAAGGCCCCTCATCCTCTCGCTGGTCTATTATGAATGTCCGATGCTTTGCAACCTCATTCTGCAGGGGTTGCGCAGGGGAGTGGGCGAACTGAGCTGGCAGCCCGGACGGCAATATGATATTCTGACCGTGAGCATTGATCCCCGTGAAACACCGGAACTGGCCCTGGCTGCTCGGGACAACACCATTGAGGCCCTCGGCAATCCGGATGCCGCCACCGGCTGGCATTTCATGACCGGAAGCGAAGAACAGGTGAGACGCCTCGCCGGGCAGGTCGGCTTCTACTACCAGTGGAACGAGCAGACCCAGGAATACATGCATGGCTCCACACTCATCTTCCTCTCGGAAGAGGGACGCATATCCCGCTATCTGCACGGTATCGACTACCCCGAGCTGATGCTCCGCAACGCGCTGTCCGATGCCGCCGGCGGGCGCATTGGGAGTCCTTTCGACCGGGTGGTGCTCTACTGTTTCCAGTACGATGCCGCTTCGGGATCCTACGTGCCGGTCGCCGTCAACATAATGAAAATAGGCGGTTTGGCAACCCTGCTGCTTCTTGGGGCCTTCCTTGGCTTTTTCCTGCTTCGCGAACGCAGCAGCCACGACAGAGCACAACGCAGCAGCCACGACAGAGCACAACGCAGC
>SLHZ01000355.1 GCA_007135895.1 Balneolales bacterium
TAATCGTCAAGCGCCCGCTGATACCCGTCCTCGATGTGGTCAGAGTGGGATTGTAAAAAACGCCCCCTGTTAAAATGCCACCGATAAACATCAATTTCATCTTCTGTAAATATGGCCAAAACACGCTCATACATTTGGAGAGAAGAGTCCAGATAAGCCTCCCGCAATGCCGGATCGCTTTGTTGATTGGCAAAATGCTCATAGATATCAATCATCCGGCTGAAATTTCTGTCACCTCTGTAATTGCCCGGGAAGTCCTCCATATTCTTTGGATGAGCTTCTACCAGCCAGCGCCCATATAATAGGGCCTGATCATATTGCTGATTCCGAAACTCAGAGTTAAAAAGTGATTGCACCTGAATAGGTGTATATCCAAAGGGCTGGGCCTTGGCAGAAAGTGTGCCGACGGTTAGCGCCAGCAATAAAAGAGCTGTTTTGATCATGTTTGGCTGATTATGGATCTGCGGCCATTTATTGATGCCGCCGTTGAATAAACATTATTTCCGATAAATTAAAGGCAATTTTCACAGCAAATATGCGCTCCGAAATCAGACCGTCGCTGCTTGTTCCCCGAAAACCATATTCCGCATTAATGTCAATCGATGAATTGGTCCGGGATGAGGGTATGCCAATGCCGGCATGCAGTGACAGGGTCTCAATTTGATTATCGGAAAAACGAAGACTTCCCGTATCGTAAGATACGCCCATTCTATATAAAAAATACGAAAAAAAACGGGAACCACCTTTGCGGCCAGCCATGTATTGGCCACCCAAACCAGCACGCCACCGATTCTTTAGAAATCCTTCCGGGTCACCATTGAAATTGGTATAGTTTTCCCAGTTCTGAAACAACACGTCGCCCGTGATCATTACAAACGGGTTATATGAATAGGAAAACCCCAAAGCTCCTTCTGCAGGATAGGTAACAGAGCCGGTTCCATATTCGGCCTCCGAACGAAGAATCACATCCTGAAAGTCAACGCGGGACTTCAAACTGCGGGATGAAACCAGATTGACCGGCATTGAGACCACGGCGCCGAGAGAAAAACGGTCGGTCTCCCTGAAAAAACTTCGGGCAGTATAGTAAAGTCCAAAACGGTTGCCAAAGCCATAATGCGACGTAGATTCGCGAAGGTTCACCGGTCGATAATCCAGGTTGTCAAACATAATGATCTGATCTCTCCTGATGACACCTAACAGCAGCGAGGGCGCATATCCTGCCGACAGATTGTCGGTGATCCGGACTCCGACACCAGCTTCAAACCGGTTCATACCACCGTTTCCGGTACTTTGAAATGCATAGAGAAGCTCCTCTCCCGTGTGGTTTTCATCAACGGAAAGAACCGTTTCACTTTCCGTAATAAAGCGCGAGGACGTCAGGGGAGTAACCGAAAAAGCAATCCCAATCCGGTCTCTTTTCACGGGTAAAACCATTTGGAACGGACCGGCTCGAAATTGAGTGTAACTGGCCTGCACATCACGATGAGAAGCTTCATAACTGTGGATTTCAAACGCCCCGCTGGCATTGGTAAGAATAGCCCGGGACCATAGTGCCGGATTTGCCACACTTGGAAGCCAGTTATCGTGTACGGCTACACCCAGTACTCCCATGGCATCAGCATAGGGGGCACGATAATCATGGGGCAGACCCAGGGCATAATGGGAATAGACCGAGCCGCCCCTCCAAATATCGTTGGCTTGCAGTGCCCGGGGGATTAGTGGCAACGAAACCAGGAACAGGAACAAAACCGGCAAGGTGAATTTTGGAGTCATTTTATAAAAATGTTTTCTACCGGGACACACTGGTCACAAGGAGTTTGGGAGGACGGGCCGGGTCATCGGGCCCGGTAATCATCGCAGGGATGATACGCCCGTCATTTGCGCCCGTTGTAAGATAAAGTTTGCGGGTGGTGTCGGGTGATCGGTGTAGCCGTTCATTGGCCAATGATGTCAGGGGCAGCCTGAAACTGTTATCCTCTGACCGCTTGCTGGTCTGAAGGCGCGGATCTCCCAAAATGGCATAGTTTATCTGGTCTTCGTTGAGATAGTACATCCGGACATTTTCAGGGCGGGGCCGTTCAAAACCCGGGGGATCCTGCATGTTTAGACGCAAGGTGTCCTCATAAAGAACCAGTTCAAGCCGGGACAGGTTTCGCGACCCCAAAAAGTCCTCTGTAAACGGCACATCCAGGCAGATGATATGACCGAAGAAATTATCAACAGGCAGACTGGTTCCGGTCATGCTTCCATCAGGAGGGTTGTGCTCCATGCTGACAGCCCAGCTTGCCAGTCCGCGACTCAGATCTCTGGTACCATCATCGGCAGTAAATGAAATAGTGATCCGGCCGGCTTCCATAAAAACAAGCCGGGAGTCGCTGTTTACAGGAACAATGGCAAGACCCGGTAAGTCTGCGAGATACAGCGAATCACGATAATCGCTTTCCCTCAGCAAGAAAATTTCTCTGTATCTCTTGGTCCACTCATCACTGAGTCTCACGGATACGGAATCTGCTCCGGTTACCTGAAAGGATCCAACCACTCCGTTTGGATGCTTCAGGTCCGGGATAGAGTCATAGCGCCAGGAGCTGCCGCGCCAGCGCCTTGCGGTTTCAATAATTTCAAACTCGACGGGCTTGTCTTCGGGGCCGTACAGCTCCATGATGTTGAGATTCAGTCTTGCAACAGCATTTTCACCAATGGTGTCCACCCCGACCTCACGGGACAGCACCGGGCGTATCAATGCGGTAGCCGAAATTGATCCAAAAATCGGATCTTCTACGGCACCTGCAGTTACATGGGGCAGATTTCCGCTGAACGCCGGTGAGCGGACTACAGAGACATCCGAAAGATAGATGGTATCTGCGCCAACCGTTACCGGATCCGGAGAAAGCTCGCTACCGACAATGGTATTATCATTGCAAGCGCTGAAAATCCCGACCACTATTGTAAGAAAGAGAGGAAAAATCAGACGGCCGTCTTTTCCGTCATGGCTATCCATAATACTCCTGAACCATCGTTTATTCCATGATACGATTGTAGTAATCGGCAAAAAGAGCGGAAACATCTTGAGGCGAGCCCTGGATTTTAACCGGCTCAATACCCATGGAAGCAAAAACATCGTCGAGCTCACTACCGAGTTCATTACCTGTAACCACGTGATCGGCATACTTCAGGCCCGCCTTCAAAAAGTCCACTTTGTCGTCAAATAGAACGGATGACCGATCAAAATTCTCAGGCAAGCCCATTTGATCGAGTATCTCTTCGCCAAACACGCCGTGATTGACCGCGCTGTGGATGTTATAGACCACCCTTGTTTCCGAGAAGTTCTCATCATCCCTGTAGAGCGTTTTCAGGAATACAGGGATAAATCCGGAGGCCCAGTCATGACAATGAATCACGTCGGGCTTCCAGCCAAGTTTCTTAACGGTTTCCAGCACTCCCTTATTATAGAAAATCAGCCGCATGTCATTATCGGCAAAAAACTCATCGGTCTGAGGATCAGAAAAAAGTCCCTTTCTCTTGAAATACGTGTCATTGTCAAGAAAATAGACTTGCAGCTTCGCATTCGGAATACTTGCAACCTTGATGCGCATGCTCTCCTGTGTCTTTCCGACCAGAACCTTTATACCGGCCAGACGAATTACCTCGTGCAAACGATTTCGCCGGTCATTGATGGACCCGTATTTTGGAAGCAGAAGACGAATTTCGAACCCCTTATCCTGAAGGGAGGCCGGCAGAAAGCGAAGCAAGTCAGCGGTATTGGTCATTCTGGCAAACGGGGAAATCTCGGCAGCAGCGTATAAAATTTTCATGGGTTTTTTTAATATGACAGTTTCGAGCTCCTGGATTTTCGGAAAAAGGGATTCTCATTATTCGAAAGCCGGTACTTCATACTGATCAGGTATCATATCCTGCCCGGTTCTTCTTGAGCAAAACCATCCAGCATTACAGATACCCTTTGGTGACAGGCCACATATATCCCTACAATATACGCAAATCCTGCCTTTTTTTAAAATAATCAGGGTTCCTCTGCCTGAATATCCGACATATTGGAATCGCCCCTGATATCCCTGACATTCCTGTTGGAGATTTTTGCCAACCTGCGTATATGGTCCTTGTCAACCTTCCCCAGCATTTGGTCCGTAAAACGCCACTCCCAATTGCCGGCCGTAGTGCCCGGCAGATTCATCCTGTGCTCGGTATCCAGTGACATAAAGTCCTGAAGCGGGAAGATTGCCTGATTCGCTGCCGACAACATTCCAAGACGAATGAGCTGCCAGTTTACGTCAGTGCCATCAGAGCAGGTGTACTCACGCAGATAATGCTTTTCATGCTCCGGAGCCTGCGCATACCAGCCCAAAGTCGTGTCATTGTCATGAGTTCCGGAGTAAACGATACAGTTGTCCGTCACATAGTTATGTGGCAAAAAACCGTTGCCCGGGTCGTCAAAGGCGAATTGCAGCACCTTCATGCCGGGAAAGCCAAAACGGTCTCTCAGGGCCACTACGCTCTTTGTAATTACACCCAGGTCTTCGGCAATAATGGGAAGACGACCAAGTTCTTTTTCAATCGCAGTAAACAGGTTTTCGCCCGGTCCTTTTACCCATCGACCGATTTGGGCCGTTTTGGCATCTGCTTTGACCTCCCAATAGGCATCAAACCCGCGGAAATGGTCAACACGTATCGCATCAAACATATGGAACATTTGACGAAACCGGTCTATCCACCATCGATATCCTGTGCTTTTCAAGGCTTTCCAACGGTAAAGAGGGTTGCCCCACAACTGGCCGGTCTCACTGAAATAATCGGGGGGCACCCCGGCAACCAGCAGGCGGTTTCCGGTATCATCCACCTCAAAATAATCCTTATTGGCCCAAACATCCGCACTGTTGTGATCAACGAAAATCGGGATGTCCCCGATAATCCTGATGTGCTTTTTGTTGGCATAGTCCCTGAGCTGCATCCACTGTTCAAAAAACTCAAATTGAAGCCAATACTGGTAATCAATTTCTGATGACAGACGCTCTGAAACCGAAGTAATCGCCGCCTCTTCCCTTCTCGCCAGTTCTTCATCCCACAAGTTCCATGGTCTTCGGTTATTATCAACGAGACAGGCCATGAACAGAACATAATCATCCAGCCAGTAACGGTTCTTCTTTTTGAAAGCAATAAACCGCTCTTTTTCAGACCGGTCATTTTTTTCGAAAAAACGACGACAGGCCTTCTTCAGCAGATCGTCCTTGATTTTATAAGCACTGTCATAATCCACTCTTGCCGACTGCGGCACCCTGTGATAAACAAGATCTGCCTCGTCCAAAAGACCCTTGTTCAGAAGAAGATCAGGACTTAGCAGATAAGGATTACCGGCAAAAGCTGAGTAACTGGCATAGGGAGAGTTCCCAAAACCGGTAGGTCCCAATGGCAGAATCTGCCAGACTCCCTGATGTGTTTCCTCCAGAAAATCAATAAACCGATAAGCACCCGGTCCCAGGTCTCCCATCCCGTAATCGGAAGGTAAAGAGGTCGGATGCACCAGGGTGCCGAAAGATCTTGCAAAATTCATATACTCCGGTTTTTTATAATGATTTCATGATCATTCCAGCCAATGGGGGTATGTTAATCTTAATACGGGCAGGCTGGTTGTGCCACTCTCCTTTCCGGGCAACAAACTCGGTGCTCCCAAAGTTGCTGCCTCCATAAAACTCCGAGTCACTGTTGAATAAAATGCGATAGGAACCCTCCCTCGGAACACCGATAACGTAGTCATAGTGCACCTGAGGCGTAAAGTTGAAGACACACACTACATTATCATATTCGTTCTTACCTCTTCTTAGAAATGCAACAATGCCATTATCGGCGTCAGAAAAATCAATCCATTGAAACCCGCTCCAATCAAAATCTATCTGGTGAAGCGGCTTCTGATTTTTGTAAATCCGATTAAGGTCCTTCACCATTGCCTGAAGGCCCTTGTGGCGGTCATATTTCAGGAGGTCCCAGTCAAGGGACTTATCGCTGTTCCATTCAGCCCATTGACCCAGCTCGGACCCCATGAACAACAGCTTCTTTCCGGGGTGACAATACATGTAAGTGTAAAGAAGACGCAAATTGGCAAAACGCTGCCAGTCATCCCCGGGCATTTTAGAAATAAGCGACCGTTTCATGTGCACCACTTCATCGTGTGACAACGGAAGAATAAAGTTTTCCGTGAATGCATAAATCATTGAAAAAGTCAACTGATTATGGTGGTACTTCCGGAAAATTGGATCGATGGCCATGTACTTCAGCGTATCATTCATCCACCCCATATTCCACTTGTAATCAAAACCCAGTCCACCTGTATAGGTGGGGCGTGATACCATGGGCCAGGAAGTGGACTCCTCGGCAAAAGTTATTACACCTTCAAATTCTTCGTTAATCACTTCATTGAATCGCTTCAGAAACTCTATCGCTTCTATATTTTCCCGCCCGCCATAACGGTTGGGGACCCAGTCTCCTTCCTCTCTTGAATAGTCCAGATACAAAATCGATGCAACCGCATCTACCCGCAGTCCGTCAATATGGTACTTGTCGAACCAGTATACGGCATTTGAAATCAAAAAATTCATGACCTCGGTTCGGCCATAATTGAAGATGAGCGTACCCCAGTCCCGGTGTTCTCCTTTTCTCGGGTCGGCATGTTCGTACAGAGCCGTGCCATCAAATTCTCGCAATCCATGATCATCCTTGCCGAAATGTGCCGGAACCCAGTCCAGGATGACACCAATCCCTTCCTTGTGGCAAGAATCAACAAAGTACATAAAGTCTTCCGGGGTTCCGTAGCGGGAAGTCGGTGCGAAAAAACCGGTTATCTGATATCCCCATGAAGGATCATAGGGGTGCTCTGCAACAGGCAGCAACTCAATATGGGTATAACCCAGTTCACGGACGTATGGAACCAGGTCTTCTGCCAGTTCCCTGTATGTCAGAAAACCTGTTGAGGAAAATTCGCTTTTTTTCCAGGAGCCCAGATGGACCTCGTAAACGGATATCGGTTCGTCAAAAGCCTTTCCTCGTTTCTGCATCCACTTCTGGTCATTCCACTTGTAGCGGTCCAGATCTTTTACCACGGAAGCTGTCCTTGGCCTCAGCTCGGAACAGAAACCATAGGGATCGGCCTTAAGCAGCGGCACCCCGCCCTGAGCACCCCCAATTTCGTATTTGTAGACATCTCCATCTACCAATCCGGGAATAAAAATTTCCCAGATGCCCTGGTCAACATACTTGCGCATCGGATGTCGCCTTCCATCCCAGTCGTTGAACCCGCCCACAACACTCACACGCCGCGCACTTGGTGCAGAGACAACAAAACGAACACCTTCGGTATCATCAATCGTCATTGGGTGGGCCCCCATCCACTCATAGGCGCGACGGTGATTGCCCTCGCCCCAGAGCTGCAAGTCATAATCTGTAATTGTTGGCCCGAAACGATAAGGATCCTCCAGTCGGTACTTCTCTCCTTCAAATGGAACGATTTCATAATGATAACCGGACAGTTCCTTCCTGCTTTCAAAAAAAATTTCAAACAGCCCACCAGGGCTTATCCGGGCCATCTCTCTGTAGGAACTGCCCTCGTCAAACCATATA
>SLHZ01000348.1 GCA_007135895.1 Balneolales bacterium
CGCTCTCTCCGGATATCGACAGAAGCCACTTCTACCTCGATGACATCACCAACAGCTACCTCATCGAGTATATTAACTACTCGTTTATGATCTTTCCGCATGCGTGAAACATGGAGCAGTCCATCCACTTTCACACCAATATCCACAAAGGCGCCAAAGTCCACGACATTGCGAACGGTACCCGTAAGCTTCATTCCTTCGTGCAGGTCTTCGATTTTCAGAACATCCTGACGCAACATTGGTTTTGGGGAGTCTTCCCGCGGGTCGCGGCCGGGTTTGAGAAGGTTTTCCACGATCAGTTCCAGCGTAGGCTCCCCTACTTCCACTTCCATGGCCAGCCGGGCGGTCTTCAGGTTTCTCAGCTTCTCATGAAGGGTATTCTTTTCATCCGGAAGCCGGTCGAGGTCGATTCCCAGCTTGCGGCACAACCGGTGTGCCGCTTCATAGCTTTCCGGGTGTATGGCGGTGTTGTCAAGAGGATCACGGGATTCGGGAATGCGAAGAAACCCGGCAGCCTGCTGAAAACGGAACGCACCCACACCCGGCACCTCAAGAAGCTGATTGCGACTCCGGAAACCTCCGATTCGATTGCGGTATTCAATAATTTTTTTTGCGATACTGCGGCTTAGACCGGAAACACGGGCCAGAAGGGCCGCACTGGCCGTATTGAGATTCACCCCAACGTGGTTAACACAGCTCTCCACCACGTCATCCAGGCCTCGCATCAGACGGGCCTGGTTCACATCATGCTGGTACAGGCCAACACCGATCGATTTCGGATCAATTTTCACCAGTTCTGCCAGCGGGTCCTGAACCCTTCGGGCAATTGAGATATTGCCTCGCTGCGGGGCATCAAGATCCGGAAACTCCTCCCTTGCTTCCGCCGATGCCGAATAGACCGATGCGCCTGCTTCGTTCGTAATAAGCCAGGCAATCTCCCGCTGCGGATCCGCTTTACGAAGATCGGCGACCAGATCGGCTATTACCTGTTCAGTTTCCCGGCTTCCGGTGCCATTGCCGATTGCGATCAGGTCGACTTTGTACTTTTCAATCAGTTGCCGGATCGATTCACGGGCCTCTTCCACCCGGTTGTGCGGAGGGGTGGGATAAACCGTGGTCCCTTCCATATAGGCACCTGTCTGATCCACAACGGCCACTTTGCATCCCGTTCGGTATGCCGGATCGATCCCCATCACAATTTTGGTTGAAAATGGAGGCTGGAGCAAGAGATTCCTGACGTTTTCAGTGAACATGCCGATGGCATGATCCCCGGCCGCCTCGGTGAGTTCATTGCGTATTTCGCGGCTTAATGATGGCTGCAGTAGCCTCTTCCAGGAATCCTCAATGGCCATTTCAAGATCCTGAACAAAAACAGAATCTTCATTAGTAATAATAATGGTGTCGATTTCCTCAATGGTGCGCTCTTCCCAGACCTCAAGTCGCACCTGAAGCACCCCTTCGCGTTCTCCCCGGTCAATAGCCAGAGTCTGGTAGGGTTTCAGATGTTTCAGCTTGCAGGTGAAATCATAATAGATTTCATATCTGCCCTTATCATCCTCGGCATCGGCGACCTTTTTGCTGGTTAGTGTGCTGAATTTCCGGTACTGGTTCCGGAGCATTTCTCTGACTTCGATATGCTGGCTCACACGCTCTGCCACGATATCCCGCGCCCCGGCCAGTGCCTCTTCGACAGAAGGAACTCCTTTTTCCGGATTGACAAAACCGGAGGCCAAGTCCAGAGGATCCCCTGCCGTTGTCTCCTGTTTCCATATCAGATCTGCCAGCGGTTCCAGTCCCCGTTCTATGGCGACAGAGGCGCGGGTTTTTCTCTTCGGCTTGAAGGGCAGATAAAGATCTTCCAGTTTGGATAAATCACCTGTTTCCATGATGGCCGCTTCCAGTTCCGGTGTAAGCTTCTCCTGCTTACGGATGCTTTCCAGGATGGTTTGGCGGCGTTGCTCCAGCACTCTCTGGTAATCGAGTTCATCCCGCAGCACACGCAACTGCTCCTCATCCAGTCCGCCGGTCAGTTCCTGCCGGTAGCGGGCGATAAAGGGAATCGTTGCTCCATCGTCGAGCAAGTCTGCAATTACACTGACCTGCTTCAGTGAGAAACCTGTCTTTTCGGCTGTTCTCCGGGCTGTTCTTTGGCAGGAAATCGTATCGGACATAATTTAATTAGTAGTTTTACTACTCTAATATGAGTAATTATTATTGACTTTTTATCAGGTTCCTGCACCCTCTGCACACAGGGGATAAAGAAGAACAAGATAAGAAGTGCCGTCAAATTGTTTATAATTCAAATCTTTTAATACCTTATCGTGCATGAAATCTGAACGACCTTTCGCGAACATGGCCAGATCAGACATGGAACGGATCGAATCAGGCGAAAACATGGCCGGTCTTACAAGAAACTGAGCGGGTCATCAACATCAACCCAGGCATGGCACACATAGGCATTATCGGGGGCGGCATCAGCGGACTTACCGTTGCCTGGCAGCTCCACCAGCTCGGACATCGTGTCGATTTGTACGAGGCCTCGGAAAGGATCGGAGGGGCTATCCGCACCACGATATCCCCCGATGGCTGGATGGCCGAATGGGGTCCGAATACCATTATCGAGTCATCCGGACGAATTAAAAAACTGGTTCGCTCTCTGGATCTGGACCATCATAAAATCTATCCGGGGCCACTGGCAAAAAAACGCTACATCGTGCGAAACGGAGAGATGGTGGCTGTGCCTTCTTCTTTATACGGTATTATCACCACCCCGATGCTTTCAGCCTGGGCAAAATGCCATCTTCTTGCCGAGCCTTTCCGCGCCCGGAACCAGACCCTGGATTCCGAAACAGTTGCAGATTTTGTCCGCCGCAGGGTTGGTGACGAGTTTCTGAAATGGCCGATTGACGCATTGGTCGGCGGTATCTATGCCGGCGACCCCGAACGTCTGTCTGTCAGGCATGCTTTTCCACGGCTGGCTCTGCTCGAAGAACAACATGGCTCACTCATACTTGGCCAGTTGAAGGGCGGGGTGCGGCGACCTCCAGGGTCAGATGAAATCCCCCGGAACAAGGCCGACATCTTCTCATTTGACAAAGGCCTTCAGCTGCTGCCCGATACTCTGGCGCAAAAACTTGGCGAGTCTGTCCACACCAGTCTGGCGGCAGAGCGGTTGGAACAGACACCGGACAAAACACGATGGCAAATCCATTTTTCTGATTCCCGTGTTTCATCGGCTGAACTGGATGCGGTTATTTATGCCGGTACGGCTGATGGACTGACCGGTATCAGAATGCCGGATAAACTGACGGAACTTCTCTACCCTGTCGCTGAAATACCCCACCCGCCGGTGACGACTCTTACGCTCGGTTTCCGGCGTGAACAGATCGCCCACTCACTGGATGGTTTTGGTGTGCTCATCCCGGGGACCGAGGGTTTTCCCATTCTTGGGACCCTGTTTACGTCATCCCTGTTTCCGGGCCGGGCACCGGATGAAAAACATGCGGCCGTTACCTGTTTCTTTGGAGGAACCCGTCAGCCTCAAATCGCCAAAATGGTGGAAGGACAGCAGATACATCTGGCTTTGCAGAGTCTTGAAAAACTGCTCGGCCTTCGTGGTTCGCCTTTGTATGCACATCGCATCTGCTGGCCCAGGGCCATTCCGCAGTATGAGTTGGACTTTGGCCGGTTTATCCGCTTGATGGATCAGGCAGAACAGGACTATCCGGGACTTTATCTGGCCGGAAACTACCGGACGGGCATTTCCGTTGGAGACACAATCAATGCGGCCATGGACCTGGCAGTCCGGGTCCACACCGAAATCCAGGCGTCAAAAAGCAAAAGAACCCATACATAGTGTCCCGGAAATATTCTTCCGGATCTGGCATTGAAGACTTGTCATTCCATACTTTTGTTCTCCGGATCCGGAATTCCGGACGTTGCAACCCGGTTCTGCCATTCTAAACCTGGCATCCGGTTCTGGCTGTTCGGAACCTGACAATCCGGACCTGGCGTTTCCGTATCATTCGGAAAAAGGTGTCAATCAATTTTCAATATTATCCACATCATCATGTCAATACAGCGAATCAGTATTATGGGATGCGGTTGGCTCGGGTTTGCCCTGGCCGGGCGCCTGACAGACAAAGGTCACTTTGTGCGGGGAAGCACCACGACAAAAGATAAAATACCTCTGCTGGAGCAGGCGGGCATCGAACCCTATTACATTGTATTGAATCCGACCCCCGAAGGGGATGATCTGAATTCATTTTTTGATGTCGATACGGTTATCATCAACATTCCGCCACCACGTGTTTCAGACCGTCCGGCTTTCATGAAGCAGCAGGCACGGGAACTGGTATCGCACATCAATGCATCCCGGACACAGCGCGTGGTGATGGTAAGTTCCACCGGTATATACCCTTCACGGGACCAGGAGGCCTTTGAAAGCGATGACCATGAGCCGGAAACGGAAAACGGGCATGGTCTTCTGGCCATGGAAAGCACGCTGCAGAATGAGCTTCAAGCCCGGGTGGCTGTGATCCGCATGGCGGGTCTTTTCGGGCCAGAGCGAAAACCGGGCCGGTTTTTGGCAGGAAGAAATGTATCGGGCAATGGCGAAGAACCCGTAAACATGATACATCTCGAGGATGCAACAGGAGTGTTAGCAGCACTGGTGGAGCAGAAAGAACTGACCGGCGTCTTCAATGCCTGCGCATCAGAGCATCCATCCAGAAAGCAATTTTTCCAAACCGCTGCAAAACTTTCAGGCCTGGAGCCCCCGGTTTTTGAGGGTTCGGATCCGAGGCCATGGAAAAAAATTAACAGCCGGAAAATTCGGCAAGAAGTTGGTTATCTATTTGTTTTTGATGATCCGCTACAGGGCCTTCTTCATTGTTGAGAAGCATTCGGATGAAACGGCTTGCCGGACGAGCGGGTTCTCGTATGCAGTTTCCAGCCGATCCAGACAGTCAGAGTCAGAATCAGCGCCGTCACATAGAACGGCAGATAGACCATCATACCGTACAGCAGACCTCCCCAGGTGGGACCAATGGCCCTTCCCAGTCCGGACAGACCCTGAGCCAGCCCCATCATGGATCCATAGTTTTCCGTGCCGGCCTCTTTTGAGATCAGGCTGTTTATGGTAGGAAGGTTCAGGCTGTGCCCCAGCGCCAGGGTTCCAAGAAACACCGTCAGCATGGGAACGGACTGGGAGAACGCTATGGCCGCCATTCCCAGTGTCATGAGAATGTTTCCCGTAAAGAAAAGTCCGGTTTCTGAAAACCACCGGCTGAGCGGCCGGATCAGCACACCTTGCACAATCACGGCAATAAGTCCGATATAGAAGAACTGAACCCCGACCTGTTCAGGGTTCATATCGAGTATTGCTTCGGCGAACAAAGGAAAGGCACTGTAGAGGCTGGCCTGTCCAAATGAGAGCAGGAAAAGAGCCCCAAGAAGCAGCAGCAATGGTCCGCCCGCCTCACGCTGGCGCCCGGAAAGCTGACGCCAGAACTCCGGTTGAAACACACTGGGGCGGTTGGTATAAACAGGTGTTTTTTTCCGGTTGGATTTCTCCGCTTCCACATCGATTGTTTCAGGCAGTTGAAACAGCACCAGCAAAAAACTGCAAAGGGAAAGAAAAGCGGCAAAGAAACCGGGAAGCCCGAAACGGCGGACTTCCATCCACTCTGCCAGAGAGTGCCACCCGAGTCCGTATACCGTTTCCTGAAAACCGGGATGTATCAAGGCCGTGGCCAAAGCGGGACCAAGCACAAACCCCAGCCCGAAGGCGGCGCCAATCAGCCCCATACCCCGGGCACGGTCTTTATCCGTGGTTACATCAGCGATGTAAGCCTGGGCTGTGGCAATATTTCCTCCCATGACACCGGCAACCAGACGGGAGAGAAACAGCACCAGCAATGATTCGGCAAATCCGAACATGAGATATGCCGCCACGGCTCCGGCGGTACTCAGTAGCATGACGGGGCGTCTTCCCATACGATCCGACAGGCTGCCCCATATGGGCGAAAAGAACAGCTGGGCAACGGAGTAGATACTGTAAAGGAGGCCGATGATCACAGGAGTGGCGGCGAACTCGCGGGCATAAAAAGGCAGCAGTGGCAAAACAAGTCCAAAGCCGATCAAGTCGATCAGAACGACAAAAAAAACAGTTGCCAGGGATCCTTTTCGCAGTGTATCCGGAGGATCAAAACCCGATTTGTCAGAGCCCGGATCAATCATCGGGCTGATGCAGTGCCTTGGGACGGGCTCGACCATTTTTTCAGGACTGATCTTGCGGCCCTGGCTGTTTCGCGGATTACATCCCCGGTATGGGCATGAGAAACAAACCAGGCCTCATAGGCGGAAGGAGGAAGATAAATTCCCTCTTCCAGCATACCGTGAAAGAATTCCGCAAAGAACGCGGTATCGGTGCGGCTGACATCGGCAAAACTCTCTACAAGGCCGTCACAGAAAAAGAAACCGAGCATGGAGCCCACCCGATTGTAAGTGACCGTCAGGCCATACTCGTCAAACACCTGCATGAGTTCCCGACCCAGCTGGTCGGATCTGTTTTCCAGGTCATCGTATATCTCGGGATACTGTTCCAGCTCGGTCAGCAGCGCCAGTCCGGCATGCATTGCCACCGGATTTCCGGACAGTGTTCCGGCCTGGTAAACGGGTCCGTCAGGTGCCACCACACTCATCACTTCGGAAGACCCGCCAAAAGCGCCTACCGGCATTCCTGCCCCTATGACCTTGCCAAAAGTGAACAAATCGGGTTTCACCCCGTAGCGTTCGGCGGCGCCGCCGGGTGCTATGCGGAAACCGGTCATCACCTCATCGAATATGAGCAAGGCGCCATACTGGTCACACAAGGATCGCAGACCTTCCAGGAAACCATCACGAGGCGGAACGCATCCCATGTTACCGGCCACTGGTTCCAAAATTACACCGGCGATTTCGTCCGGATTTTCAATGAAAAGTTTTTTTACACTGTCCAGGTCATTGAAGTCCGCCGTCAGGGTGTCTTTTGCCGTCCCTTTTGTCACTCCCGGGCTGCTGGGATGGCCCAGGGTGAGTGCGCCGCTCCCGGCTTTGATCAGGAAAGAATCGCCATGGCCATGATAACAGCCTTCAAATTTGATAATTTTATCCCGGTCCGTGTATCCCCGGGCTACCCGGATGGCGCTCATGCAGGCTTCCGTTCCGGAGTTGGTCATCCGGATTTTTTCGAGGCCGGGAACCATCCGGCAAACACACTCTGCCATAAGAATCTCTGCCTTTGTCGGTGCGCCGAACGAAGTTGAGTAGCCGGCAGCATCCTGTACGGCTTTGATAACCATAGGATAGGCATGACCCAGAATCATGGGTCCCCACGAACCTATGTAATCTACCAGTCTGTTGTCATCCTCATCATAGAGAAAGGCTCCTTCGGCCCGTGATATAAACCGCGGTGTACCTCCCACGGCCTTGAACGCCCTTGCGGGGGAATTAACCCCTCCCGGAATACATTTTTTGGCACGATCAAAAAGAACTTGGCTTTGCTTGCAGGACATTTTTTTTCTTTTTCGTGATAATAAATACCAGTCGACAAGAATACGAAAAACTCATTGAAAAGA
>SLHZ01000039.1 GCA_007135895.1 Balneolales bacterium
CCTCCCCCTACACCTTGACGAAGATCTTGCGGGTGTACATGTAGCTCAGGATGAAGTACCAGAGCACAATCCAGACAATGGCGTACATCAGCGAGGCATTCAGATCAGAAGCCAGCGGCTGGAATACCGTACTGAAAATATAGCGCTGCAACGAGATATAGCCGCTTGCGGCATCGGCCGAAGGGATCTGAATCAGGTTGATGGTCCGCCCCACAATGCCGCTCATGAAGAAAACCGTGAGGGCGTTAACGCCATATACCATGAAAGGACGTGTAAAGCGGCGGTACCCTTTGATATCGACAAGCCAGTAACAGGCGCCGAACACCTGCATCGCGAGACCCGCTGTGAAAATGGCATAGGAACTGCTCCAGATGGGCTTGTTGATCGGGAAGAACCAGCCCCATACATACCCGATGGTGGTAAGCAGCAGCCCCCAAAGCAGAAAACGGGCGGTTTTCTCCATGGGATCACGATCCGACATCAGAATGAGTCCGGTCATGACGCCCAGCAGGGTGGTTCCGATGGCCGGGATGGTGCTGAAGAGACCCTCGGGGTCGTAAGGACCATTGCGGTAAAGATGCACATCGGCGAAGATAAGCTGGTCGAACCATGCCGAAAAAGTGGTGTGCGATTCATTAATCATTCCGGCACCGAAACCCGGAACGGGAACCAGCATCATGACCGCCCAGTAGAACAACAGGATGCCGGCAATGGTTTTGACAAGGGCGGCCGGCTTCAGATACAGGAAAAGGAGGGAGGCGGCCAGATAACAGAGCGCAATTCGCTGCAGCACACCGGGGATCCGGACTTCCACCAGGTTTTTGTGCAGACCGAAGAAGGAATCGATCAGCACAATACGCATATGCTCCGGAAGGAAAGTGAAGTAGGGATAGGAAGCCATGAGCAGTCCCATACCGAAGATGATGACGGAACGGATAAACGTTTTCCGGACCAACTCGCTGTTCTGTGCTCCGCGGGCGAGTGCTTTCGTAAAGGCCAGCACGATGGAGACCCCGACGATGAACAGGAAAAAAGGAAAGACCAGGTCGGTGATGGTCCACCCGTGCCAGGGGGCATGACGCAATGGCGGGTAGATGGCCCCCCAGGTTCCGGGATTGTTGACCAGGATCATCGCGGCGATGGTGGCACCGCGAAAAACATCGAGTGAGACAAGGCGTTCTCCGGATCGAAGCGCTTCAGGGGAGCTGTTCGTCATGGTGGGTCTGTTAAAATGAAAGGAGTGTCCCCGTCCCACGGACCGGCCAGCCGAATGACGGGAAATGTGTAGGTGTTGCCGAGATAGGGCCTGCGTGAGAGCAGAAAACGGTGCGACTGCCGTCTATCACCGGATTCGGTTGTCATGAGACCACCTGCGGTGGCCCGGATCATCTCCCGTCCGCCATGGGGAATGCCCAGTACGGCGCTGTACCCGTATTCGGTTTCCTGCCAACCAGAGATCACCTGAGCCGCGAATGCGCGCGTGACGGCATCCCGGGGCTCAACCACAGGATGGTGGAAAAAGCTGGTGAGGGTATAGAGGTGGATATCGGATATGCCGCGCTGTGTGAAGGATGTCAGTTCCATGACCCGGGTCTTGTGTCCCTTGCCGGGTTGCATGATGACCAGAGGATCCTGCGGCTTGACCCAGGTCACCGGATCCGAGGGGTCGTTGTCCACGAACAACAGGATATGGTCGCCGCGGTAAAACGGCTCCAGTGGCTGCAGCGAGCCCTCCCGGTAAAAACGAAAACCGAAATAAAGCAGGTGCTCATCATGGACGATCGCCATTTCAGGCTGTCGTTCCAGACCGGCTCCGGCTACCGGGATGGTGTAAAACGCTTCCTGTTCCCAGCCGGTAAGATCCCCGTCATGGGTCAGGTCAAACGTGACCGGCCGGGAGAGCAATGTCTGACGACCGGTGACATAGCGGAGCATGCCGCGTTCATCCACCCGGTAATCACTGTTTTCAAGCATCACCTTAAAATCGCGGGTGGTGTTTTCCAGAAAAGGCCGCAATTCGGATACCAGTCCATGGACCCGGCGCTCCTGCAAGGAAGAGGTCTCTGTTGGCTGCCCGTCGTATCCGAGAGTTGGTTGTTCGTCGGCTCCCAGAGCTGGCTGCCCGTCGGCCCCCAGACCTGTCTGACCGTCGTATCCCAGAGCCGCCAGTCCGTCAAGCGAACGGCGGAATACCTCGAGGGCTTCGCGTATGGTTTCGACGTGTCGCGGTTTGCCGGGCGTGTAGATCGATGTAAACACATTGTCTTCCCACCCGGGCTGACGATACAGCGATATCAACGGTTGTATCCAGGGAATGGTTTCTTTCGGGTAGAGTTCCCGGAGGGCCCGGTCGATCGCCAGTTCCGGATCGTAGTTGAATGGATCCCGCACAAAATAGGCCACTGTGGCCAGCGACAGCATGGAGGCATAGGGCTGGTTCATGGGATTGGCGACCAGACCCGAGGTTGTTCCGGAGAGCAGCGGATCGCGGCCTTCGAGCGGACCCAGGAAAACACGCCACCGGTCATAGTCGTTTACCGGGAAATTATCCCAGATCAGTGGCGGGCGGCGCATTTTCTCTCCCCAGAAGCGGGCCTGGTCCGCGGTGATCCGGTCGATGGCTACATCGGTGCCGGTCCAGAAAAGCGGGATCGATTTCGGAATACCCTTTCCCAGGATACGTATATAGTCCCGATCGCCCCAGGCGTCGGTGTAGGTGGTGGGACACACCACAAGCTCAACACCGAGTGGTTGCAGGTCGGCATATAGTCGGTTGATGACATGTACGTGCGCTTCGGCCAGATTGGCAAAGCGCTCCCGGTCGGCCGCGTGATTGAGCGTTTCCGGGACATCATCCAGAAACAGTGCCAAATGCCGGATGCCAAGCGACGTCATGGCGGTCATCTTGTCCCGCAGCGACTGATAGTCCTCTTCGCTGGAATAGACCATGTCCAGTCCCGGACTCAGGGCATACCACAGTGTCACGTCGTGTTTCCGGGCGGTTTCGAGCAACTCCTCGAATATATGCAGCTGCTTGCCTTCATAGGGCTCGCGCCAGCGGGATCGGTGGAAAGGGTCATCCTTGGGCGCGTAGAAATAGGATTGCAGCCCCACTTCCCCCATGAAGCGGATGACATCCAGCCGCTCTTCGGGTGTCCAGTGCCGGCCGTAGAAACCTTCGACCACCCCGTGAATCGAAAACGGCGAGGCCATTAGTTGTGTGGCCAGGAGCAACACAAGAAATACCGGCATGACAGCCCGACGCACGGCGATCAGCAGCGGAGTGCCAGGCCGAGCCGCACGTTGCGAGATATCAAGCCGTGTCGCGGGCATCGGGCTACCAGGCCGCACCGCACGCACCGGGGCACCAGTCTGAGCCGCGCGCATAGGAATATCAGGCCGCGCTGCGGAAAGCGGGCGACCAAGCCGCGCCGCGGGCACCAGCAGGCTTGTGGTCAAGACCTGCTCCGTGAAACTGTACTTCGTTTTCATCGTCATCATTTTCATCATTATCACCATCCGGATCGGTTGTTAGCGATGGTTATTCCGCCGAACGGGCCAGCTCCTTGCGGCGCAGCCGGGCCTGCTCTTCTCTGAACGCTTCGAGCTCGGCAATACGCTCCCGCTCCAGGTTATCCCCGGGCTCCAGATGATGCTGCCATTCGAACTCGCGGCGGTGCCAGGTCAGCTCCCCTCCCTTAACATCAAATACCGAGTAGCCGGGCTTGAATCCGATCCAGTTGCCGCCCCACCAGGCGGCGCTTACCGACTGGCTGGTTACATACCAGATATCGTTGAACCGGTAGTCTTCATTGATGTGGGTATGGCCTTGAAGCAACGCGCGGACATTGCCATGCCGCTCCAGAATCAGACGCAGGTCCCGTGTGTTCTGCAACACACGTCCGTGCATGGAAGGCATGTCATGGTCCTGACGAATCTGTCCCAGATGGCAAAAAGCGGCAATATGAGTGACCGCCACCGTTGGCTTGTGCATATTCCTGGCCAGATCGAACCGTAGCCAGTCAAGTTGCTCATCGTCGATGGAGGGAATGTAGGAAGGGCCGTGGGACGTATCCACCGGCTGGATGCAGTCCAGCACCACAAAGTGCCAGCCGAAAAGGTCGAAACTGTAATAGGATTGCTCCATGCCCAGCATGTTCATGATCAGGGTCTTGCCGATATCCGGGTCATCGACCGGAACCTTGCGGCGTGCGCTCCACCCCAGAACGTCATGGTTGCCGATACAATTATACCAGGGCATGCCCAGATCATCGGAGATGGCTTTATAGAGCCCGATCTGATCAATAAACTCGTCCTTGTCGGTATACAAGCCGTCGAAAGGTCCGTCTCCCCCCATCAGTACAAAATCGGGTCGGGGCGAAAGCGAGCGGACATGCTCCACACAGCGCGCATATCCCTCGTCACCGCGCCGCGCACGGCGGACATGCGTGTCGGTCAGATGCACAAAACGAAAATTCCCATCTCTGCGGGGATGAACCGCCCACGATTTTTCCACCCCGGAAGCGGTAAACAGGCCAACTCCGGCGGATCCCAAAGCCATCTTCTTCACGAAATCACGCCGGCTGAAACCGTTGCCGGCATTTTGAGCTATTGTCGGCTGACCGGAGGAGTCTGTGCTGATCGGGATGTCTGCGTCTTTGCCGGTTATGACGTTTTTTTTGGTTTTTTTCATGGAAAATCTGGTAGCAGAGGGTGGTTCTTTGAGACTTTATGTTGTCGGGGCGAGTTACGGCATTGTTGCTGAAAACAGGATACTATTTTATGACACTCATGACACGGGCCGCCTGGTACGGACCGGCGTTCAAACGATAAAGATACACGCCACTGGGGACTTTTTCCGCATGATATTCCACTTTGTGACGACCCGCCGGCATCACCTGATCGATCAGCAGAGTCATTTTCTGACCGGTGATGTTGTATATGGCCAAATGCACAGGCGTGGTTTCGGGCAACCGGAAAGCGATGCGTGTAGCCGGATTGAACGGGTTGGGATAGTTCTGCTCGAGTTTGAACCGCTCCGGAACCATGGTTTGCGAGCTGGCAGAGCTCGCGCTTGACACGGTCGGCCGGACATGGATATTGTCGAGTCTCAGGCCGTCACGGGCTCCGCCGCCGACTTGCATGCCGGTATAGTAATACTTCCAGCGCAGCTGCACATAGGGCTGGTCGAGGGCATCGAGCGGGAGCCGGATGTCATGGAAAGTGAGGGTATGACCGGGAAGCGGCGAACGGAAGTATTCGACCGGTTCTCCGTTGATGGTGAGATCCCGGAAATCCTCCTCCACGCCAACCCGGTATTGCAGGCGTATGGCGTAGACCCGGTTGTTGACCAGCAGGGTTCCCCCCAGCCAGTCGATAAGCACCTCGTCAGCGCCACGTGTGTCCAGTGCCAGTACGGCCGCCCCGAGGTCGCGCTCCCGGCCGGTATTGAGGAACAGGATCCCCTCGTCCCCCAAGCCGTTGATGCGAGTGCGGCGGGTGTTGTTGTAGGGAAAACCGAGCGTGGAGAGATCATCGCTGTTGTAATCATCATGCGGCACGAAATAGGGATCGGTCATCTCATCATCCAGCATCGGATCACTCATCCGGCTCATCTGGAAAACCATGGAGGGCGGGTAGCTGAAATCCGGCTCATCGGCAGACCAGTACTCAAAATGATACTCCTCATCACGGATCGGATGCGCGATGGGCTGCATGGTGGATGTCAGTCCGAAGACATACAGCCTGTCCTCTTCGTCACTGACCACATAGGTTTTTCCGGAGCAGAAATCCACGGCAATTCCCTCCGGCTTGGGGAAATCCAGTTCGTAATAACGAAGCGGCGTCAGGTCCGTGTCGGTGACCACGATCTTGCGTGATTCGTCACTGAGGATCCAGAGTTCGTCACGTACCGGTTCATGGAAAAGGCCGGACAGATCGTCCAGATCAAAAGGCGCAGGAAAATCAATCTGCTGCTTCGAGAGAATCACCAGCTCGTCGCTCAGCTCCCAGATGACCCGTGGGTTCTTTTCGTTGGCCACGAAAAAATGGCCATTGAGATGGTTGCGTGTGATGCCCTCCGGTCCATCATTGGGGTTGGGCTGGCCGATGTCCAGGGAGACGGTTTGCCGGACCATGCCTTCCATATCAACTTGCACCATGGTCCGTGCCCGCTCTTCCAGGACCCAGAGAGTTTCCGATTCCGGGTCGTAAGTGATCCCCTCCATGTCGGTTCCAAAATAGGGCACCGTTGAGACGATTTCTCCCTCTGTAGTGATCAGATAAATGGTACCGCCCGGTTCATCGCTGACCGTCCAGAGTAAACCCGGCTCCGTGTGAAGGTCCAGCCCCGACGGATCGATTATGTCCAGATCGTGTACCGAAACAAGACGGAGTTCATCGTGGCGGTACCACAGGTCGCTCCCTGGGCCGCAATCCCCGGGTTCTGTTGAAACCGGGAGATGCCTGTGTTCACTGCTTTCACCATGGAAACCGATGAAGGCAATGAATAAAAAGGAGATATAAAGCAATGATTTGCCGGATGATAATCCCTATTTCACGAGGGTCATTTTACGGGTCAGGACTTGTGTTCCGGCTTGCAGGCGGTACACGTAGACACCGCTTGCGGCCCGGGACGCATCCCAGCTCACCTCGTGGCGGCCGGCTTCGCGGTTTTCGCTGACCAGAAGGGCCATGCGCCGGCCCAGCATGTCGAACACCTCCAGTGTCACTTCACTGTGTTCGGGCAGAGTGAAGGCGATTTGGGTTACCGGGTTGAACGGATTCGGGTAGTTCTGTTCCAGTATGAGTTCATGAGGCAGGTCCGTCAGCAGGTCGGATCCGCTGGTTTCCTTCGCCGCAAGCTGAACAAAGCGATAGTCGTCAATGTAAAGGACTCCCTCATCGGCGCCGTCTGCCGTCTTGGTGAGCTGAAAGCTGTCGGTACGCAGGAGGCCGTCCAGAATGCCGTTGCCATTGACCCATCCCACGACCGGATCATTGGCAAGGTCCCAGGAGACCAGTTTCCAGCCCATCCAGTCCAGGTCGTACCACTGGCTTCCTTCCAGCTGGTTGTTGCCGTCGCGGAGCATGAAACGGAACCGGTTGCCCGAGCCATCCCCGAAGATATAGGCCTGCAGGATATGCTGATTACTGAATTGCCGGTTTTGGGATGCCGTGGGAGGGAGGTACTGGCGCAGCAAGTGAGTCGGGGCATCGACAATCCATCCGTAACCCAGTCGCATGGAGCCGGTACTGCCGGTTGCCTGGTTGACTACGGTGGTTTCGTGTTCCCGGGAGGTGACCTCCGTAACGATGCCTGTGGTACTGCCGCTTTGCTGGGGAACCCACCAGCCGGAGATACCGCTGTTGAAATTATCGATAGTCGTGACCTGCAGGACTTCACGCGCATCGGTCTCGAAGGTGAAAGATTCACTGGCGGTGGTGTTGCCGAAGCGGTCGGCAAGACCCGACTGTATGGTAACCGTATATTCGGTGTTGTTCTTCAGATCGCTCTCCGGGAAGAAATGCAGGATGCTCTGGCGTCCGACCTGGTCGAGCCGTGCCGAACCGCGAATACTGCCATCGTCA
>SLHZ01000065.1 GCA_007135895.1 Balneolales bacterium
GGGTTTCGTGATCAGGAAAAAGATCTATGGTTCGGCCTGATTTCCGTGAGATCGGGAAAGCCCTTCGAGAAGTCGTGTAGCCATTCTCTTGTAGGCGCCGTTTCGCTGCAGAGACTCCGTGATGTGATGAATGGCTTTTTGCTTATCTCCCAACTGCAGATAGCAATTCCCGAGATACCAGTGAACCTGTTCTTCCTGCATCAGGTGGAGGTTTTCCATGTCCTGCAGAATCCCGGCAAAGACATTCCGTGATTCAAGAAAAGAGCCATGGTTGTAGTGGATGGAACCTTTATTGATGGCCACGATAATTTGCTCCTCCGGAGTCAGTTCCTGAAGCAGAAGATCCTCAATAATACGTACTGCGTCATGATAGTTTCCTAAAGAGGATTGATTTATGGCAAATTGCACACTAGTTTCAACTTCAGTGCCTTGTATGGCGGATGACCGGAAGTGGTCAAGGGCTATTTTGTCTAAAGGGTCTGTGTGGAGTCTTCCATCCGGTCGATAGATGACCATCACGGTAATTACGGCGGCAAGTAGAAGAATGGCTGCTGCCGTTCTTTTCCAGATTTTATCGGGGACAAGGTACTTATACCATTTCGGGATAATGGTTTTCCCCCGGTTGGTCTCTTCGGCAGGTCTATCCTCATGGTCGACCAGCTCTGCCACTTTCTGCAAGTTTGCGATTGTTACCAGATAATCGAAACTATCCCGGTCGCTTATCAGCTCCAACCAGAGATTGTCCACCTCCTTTTCCGGCAGGTTGCCGGTGCGATAGGCTTCAATGTCTTCTATCAGCTTTTTTTTATCATTCATCATCGGTTTCTTCCTTCTGCTGATTGCTTCTCGTATCTGGACTCTTAGTGCTGATTTTTATTGTGGAAACCTAATTCATGCTGTTTTCAGTACTTTTTGGATGGTCTGGATCAGTTCCTCCTTCATAAAGGGTTTGATCAGGAATGCGTTCATACCGATCTCAAAACACTGATTTCGCACGGTGGATTGCGAGTTTGCTGTTGCGGCGATAATGGGGACATGCCGGTAGCGGCTCATGGTTTTAATTTCCCTGCAGGCCTCAATACCATCCATTCCGTCACCGAGGTTTATGTCACTGATGATGAGGTCATACAGGTGGTTTTTCGAACGGAGCAGGGCCTCATCACCGTTTTCGGCTTCATCCACGTCAATATAGTTTTTCAGGTATGCTTTTACCAGGTGGCGGATAATCTGGTCATCTTCAATGTGCAGTGCCCGGATCTTTCGTATCTCATTGTCCTTTTTTCGGGCTTCATCCGTTTCATGACGGGCCATGTACATGCCCCATGAAGGATGGCTGGTGCCGTTTACGTACCCTGGGGTTTTATTTGTTCCTGCAAAATCGCTGATCCCGCATCTATGTATGACAGGATCGGAAAGAGTTTGCACAGACCGGCTGTTGGCAATGGTTGTTTCAAGTAAAATGCCTGAAAAGCGGGGCGGGATGAACATGTTCGCAGCTACTTGGTTGTTTCTTGTTTTGTGTATTAAAAAGAGCCACGAACATGCAATTTGTTACAAAAAAAATCACATCAGCCCCAGTCCAGGCACATCTCTGATCTGGACGTGCCCTTCCGGCAATATTTTCATTCCTTTACAGGGATTATCCGCTACGAGGAGGTGACCGTCCAGATCGGCATGATCGGCCCAAAGAGCCACGAGCGCGGAGGCGGTATCGGCAATGATGGACTCTATCATGCATCCGACCATGATCTGCATGCCCAATTTTCGGGCCTGATGAATAATTTTCAGCGAAGTACTGATTCCTCCGGTTTTCATCAGTTTAATATTGATCCCGTGAAATTGGGTAGCGAGTTCTGTAAGTGATTCTTTACCTGTGATGCTTTCATCAGCGAACAGGGGTATTTCTGATTTCAGGCGGACCTCCTGCATTTCTTTTACACAATGGGCCGGCATGGGCTGCTCAATGACATACACGTTGTGGTGTTTCAGGAAGCGTATCATGTCGAGGGCCTGATCGGTGGTTTTCCATCCTTCATTGGCATCGACGAGAATCGGCTTATCGGTCAGTTCCCGGATACTCAGTATGATATCCTTGTCGTAGTCGGTTCCCATTTTGATTTTCAGCAGAGGATAGGGTGCCGCATCTGCGACTTTTTCCTTCATCACTTCCGGTTTGTCAATACCGAAGGTATAGGTTGTCCGCGGGCCGGTATTGGAGGGAGCCATGAGCATTTTGTAAACAGGTAGATGGCATTTTTTACCAATCCAGTCAAACAGGGCCATTTCGAGTCCGGCTCTGGCAGCGTATTCACCGGTACCATACTGATCCATGTGCGCGACCAGTGCCTGGACATCATAGGGTGCATCTGTCTGGTAATCGCCCAGTTTTGCGATGAAATCCATGGCAGAGTCCTGCGTTTCATCATAGCGATGATTGGGTGCCGCTTCACCGATTCCGGTAATCCCGTCTGCTTCCAGTCGGATGAGCACATTATGCACGGCATTCCGGGAACCCCGTGATATGGTAAAAGTCCGTTTCAGGGGGATGTCCAGTTTTTCTGTTTTGATTTTGAATGTTTTCATGGATTAAATCGCTTTTTTGTGATTGGGTGCCTGGGATACAATGATTATCTGGGAAAATAGTAAGGATAATGATTATGAAAGTGGAGACTTTCTTCGGCTGAAGTGGCAATGTACTTCAATCCGGACTGCAAGATACTTTTTTTGACATATCTTTGTACGGCATTGCGGCTTTTTCCGGAAATATTTTAAGACTCCTTCCGGTAATACGTGATGCGGATGTGCGGCTCTGACGGCAAGTTGTTGTGCGTCAATGCGGCGTATTGCTATCCTCAGAAATAAATAAAATCGCCATTTCTGCAACCTTGTGAGGGAATATTCGTACAATCTTCATAAACAGCCCTTATATTGTTGTAACAAAAATAATGCCACTATCAACCAGAAATTTAGAAGAAGGAGGTTGTTATGAATCCCAAATACTCCAACCGAACCAGACTATACGAGCAATTCCACACTTTTGAGAAGTACAATAGTGGATGGTACAACCGGATTCATGAATCGATACGGTCCTTCTTTCGCCGCTACATGGCGATGACCAGAAAAATCGCATTCTGAAAACGGATATTCCTGTCTTTTAGAAGCCGTTGTCCATCTCAAATGGGCAACGGCTTTTTTTTTGGTGCGCCCGGCAGGGCGCATCTGCTTGGGAGGAACACTGGTTCAGCAGGATTATCCTCCCGGGATTTCAGGTTGAACAGAACAGTGGTTCAGCAGGATTATCGTCCCAGTATTTCAGGTTGAACGAAACAGTGGTTCAGCAGGATTGTCCACCCGGAATTATGTTTCAGGAACACCCTGTTGTTGATCCACAGGTAGTGCATTTGAGGCAGGTGCCGTTGCGGACCATGGTCATGCTTCCACAGTCAGGGCACATGTCGCCGGTAAAACCCATTTCGCGGGCACGTGACATCTGGCCGGTTTTGCTCTGCATGGCACTTTTACGTGTCACTCCTGCGACCGGAGAGGAGGAGCTGGCAACAGTTTCTCTGGCGGACTCTGCCTGTTTTCCGGTGTCGGATGATCGGTCTTGTGCAGGGTAAGCGGTATTGGAATCTTCTCCGGGGTTATCTTTACCTGACTCCCCTTCTTGCATGTCATCCGGGTTTGGGGCGTTGAGGCCGGGTGTTTCGGTGGCTCCGGGCTGGTCGAAGGGGCGCAGAGTACGGCGGATGATGACATCGGGGCTAACATGTGCGAGGTCTTCGCGATCCAGATACGTCACCGCCAGTTCGCGGAAGATGTAGTCAATGACCGATGTGGTCATTTTGATATGGGGGTTCCCGATGACGGCGCCGCTGGGTTCGAATTTGGTGAACACGAAGGCGTCCACATACTCTTCAAGGGGTACGCCATGCTGGAGGCCGAGTGAAATGGCAATAGCGAAGCAGTTCATCAGACTCCTGAAAGCTGCTCCTTCCCGGTGCATGTCGATGAAGATTTCTCCAAGCTGTCCGTTTTGGTATTCCCCGGTCCTCAGGTAGACGGATTGCCCGCCGATTTTACATTTTTGGGTATAGCCTGCCCGCCGGTGGGGAAGGCGCTTGCGTCCGGTCACATATTTATGGATGATGCGTTCGGCTGTTTTCAGCACCTGATCCTGGACATGGCGCAGTTCCGGTGACTCTTCGTGTGTTTCATCGCCGTCTTCATCTTCCAGCTCTTCCATGATGTCGGCCATTGAGTTGAGGGGCTGGCTGAGCTTTGAGCCGTCACGGTAGAGCGCATTGGCCTTCAGCATCATTTCCCATGAGATCCGGTAGGCATTCTGGATATCCTCGACCGTTGCTTCGTTGGGGAGGTTGATGGTCTTTGAAATGGCTCCGGAGATGAAGGGTTGTGCGGCGGCCATCATACGAATATGTCCTTCGGCCGCTATGAACCGGCTTCCTTTTTTTCCGCATCGGTTGGCGCAGTCAAACACGGGGAGGTGTTCTTCCTTCAGATGGGGAGCGCCTTCAACGGTCATCGTACCGCAGACATAATCGTTGGCCTCCTCTATCTCCCTCCGGGTGAAGCCGAGGTGACGGAGCATCTCAAAACCGGGATCGGACAGCTGTTCTTCGCTGATCCCCAGCTCTTCCTTGCAAAATGCCTCTCCGAGAGTCCAGTGGTTGAACGCGAAGCTGATATCAAAACTTCCGGGCAGCGCCTGTTCGAGGATCTTCAGTTTCTCTTCGGTGAAACCGGTCTCAAGCAGCCGGTCATGTGTAATCGTCGGACAACCGACCAGCGATCCTCTTCCCTTGGCGTAGAGCACGATTTCTTCAATCTGTTCGGGTGTGTAATCCAGTTTTCGCAAAGCCTGCGGAACGCTCTGATTGATAATCTTGAAGTAACCGCCGCCGGCCAGTTTCTTGAATTTTACAAGGGCGAAGTCGGGTTCAATTCCGGTGGTGTCGCAATCCATGACCAGACCGATGGTACCTGTGGGAGCGATCACGGTGACCTGTGCATTCCGGTATCCGTGTTTTTCGCCGAGAGCGACGGCCCGGTCGGCATCTTCCCTGGCGGCATTGAGAAGGTATTCCGGACAAAACTGGTCGTCGATGCCTATGGGTTTGATGGTGAGACCTTCATAGGCGGAGTCGTCGGAGTTGTAGGCGGCGCGTCTGTGATTCCTCATGACGCGCAGCATGTGCGCCCGGTTCTTCTCATATCCGGGGAAAGGACCGAGTTCGGAGGCCATTTCGGCGCTGGTGGCATAGGCGGTCATGTGCATCATGGCCGTGATGGCACCGCAGACGGCATTGGCTTTTTCACTGTCGTAGGGTATGCCGCTGACCATCAGGAGCGAGCCGATATTTGCGTATCCCAACCCGAGTGTCCGGAACTTGTATGAAAGTTCAGCAATAATGCGGGATGGAAATTGGGCCATAAGTACTGATATCTCAAGGACTATGGTCCAGAGCCGGGTAGCATAGCGGAAGTCCTCGACCTGAAACCGCTGATTCTTCTCATCATGGAATTTCATGAGGTTGAGCGAGGCCAGGTTGCAGGCTGTGTCATCGAGAAACATGTATTCCGAGCAGGGGTTGCTTGCCTTGATAGGTCCGTCTTCCGGACAGGTATGCCATTCATTGATGGTATCGTGATACTGTGTTCCGGGATCGGCGCAGGACCATGCGGCATAGGAGATCTGGTCCCAAAGATCCCTTGCTTTCAGGATCTTGTGGGGAACTGGTGCACGTCCCTCCTTTTCGGCTTTTCGGAGCTCTACGCGACCATACAGATTCCAGTCCGAATCATCGTGAAGCGCCTTCATGAAGGCATTGGGAATGCGTATGGAATTGTTTGAGTTTTGACCGCTTACGGTGCTGTAGGCTTCGGAGTTCCAGTCGGTATTGTAGGTTTCGAAATGGATATCCCGGTAGTCCTGGGCGGCCAGCTGGATCACTCTTTCGATGTAGTTGGCAGGCACCTGATCACGGCGGGCTTCTTTTATGGCCTTGCGCAGTTTTTTATTCTTCTTGGGGTCCCGGCTCACTTTTCCATTGTACTCCCGGCCTTCTATGATGACCGGTTCATGGCACAGCCGGATGATGGACTGCAGGTGCCTTTCACAGATGCGCGATCCGGCAACAATGGCCGCCACTTTCTGTTCTTCTTTGACCTTCCAGGTGATATACTCTTCGATGTCGGGATGGTCCAGGTCCAGGGTAACCATTTTTGCGGCTCTCCGGGTGGTTCCACCGGACTTGATGGCACCGGCGGCCCGATCTCCAATTTTCAGAAAGCTCATCAGTCCGGATGATTTCCCGCCGCCGCTCAGTGTTTCGGAGTCACCCCGGATCGCTGAGAAATTGGTACCGGTACCTGAACCATATTTAAAGAGCCTCGCCTCTCGTGTCCAGAGGTCCATGATCCCACCCTCATTGACGAGGTCATCATTGATACTTTGAATGAAACAGGCGTGTGGCTGCGGTCGCGAATAGGCATCGGGGGACTTATGAATTTTCCCGGTTGCGGGATCCGCATAGAAGTGTCCCTGGGCGGGGCCATTAATTCCGTAGGCCCAGTGCAATCCGGTATTGAACCACTGCGGACTATTGGGAGCGCACATCTGGCTGGCCAGCATGAAGCGAAGCTCGTTGTAAAAGGTCTGCGCGTCTTTTTCCGTATTGAAGTAATGATGTTTCCATCCCCAGTAGGTCCATGCGCCGGCCAATCTGTCAAAGACTTGCCGGCTGTCTGTTTCAGGACCGTAACGCTGTTCCGGATCGATTTCGCTCAAAGCTTTCGTGTCCTCTTCGGAGCGTTGCAGCCAGCGTGGCACTCCCTTTTCAGCGATTTTTTTCAGTCGGGCGGGCACCCCCGCTTTCCGGAAATATTTCTGGGCGATGATATCTGTGGCGACCTGTGACCATGCGGACGGGACTTTTACATCCTCGAGGTGAAAAACCAATGAACCATCGGGATTTCGGATTTCCGAAACTCTGGACTCAAAGACCATTCCTTCGTAGGGATTCTCCGGTATTGTCCGCGTGAAATGAGGTCGAATCTTCATGAAAACTGAATTAGTCGGTGATAGAAAAATGGCGGTGCCCGGGTCCGTATGCCCCCTGTTCTGTAGATTATCTACCTGACTGTTTTTATTTTACTTGACGTCAGATATGCAAACCGGATACGGGGTCTTTTTACGCCGGGCTTAAATATAAATTTATCGATGATGGAAAAAAGGATTTCTTTCCCACAACTTTTCAACAGCTGACAGACTTTCCTGTATGGGGAGGCGGTTTCTACGGGCGCAGAAAATGACTGTGACAACATTGTTGATAAAATGTGGATTAAAATTCCCGCACAGGTCTCATGCCGCAATGCCAACCACAAAGCCAGCCGCAATGCCAACCGCAATACCAGCCGCAATGCGAATGCAATACCAGCCACACA
>SLHZ01000262.1 GCA_007135895.1 Balneolales bacterium
GTTCAGATGAACGTAAAAAGCAGAAAAGAGAAACCGGTACTCATGAAAGTTCGCAAGTTTCTGGTCGATCCCAACGATGCACTGCTCCGGGAAACCCGACGGCTTTTAGGTCCGAAAAATGTCAAGCTGAAAAAACGAACGGCGTCGGCAAACTAAGTGTTGCATGAACATATATAATTATATATATTTGTTCTGGAATTTAAGGACGGCGGTCGAATGGTCGCTACAAAAGAATCCCGGATATCGCAAATAATCAAAAGCAAACAATCAACCCCAAATACGGAAGTACACTATGGCTAACGCACTGGAATTCACAGACAGCAATTTCAACGAAGAGGTTTTGAAATCCGATCTTCCCGTACTGGTCGATTTTTGGGCCGAGTGGTGCGGACCCTGCCGCATGGTCGGTCCGGTCGTGGAAGAACTTGCAGCGGATTACAAAGGAAAGGCGAAAATCGGCAAGGTGGACGTAGACTCCAACCCGGAGACCTCCATGCAATACGGAATCCGCAGCATTCCTTCCCTACTCATTTTCAAGAATGGCGAAGTTGTGGATCAGATTATCGGAGCCGTTCCGAAAGCACACCTTCAAAAGCAACTCGATGCCCAGCTCTGATCGCGTGGACGCTTGATCGCTTTTAACGGCTGATTCAGTATATTGAGCCTGTTGGCCTTTGCGGCTGGCAGGCTTTTTTTTATTTATGGACTTTTTCGCCCTGACAAATCTGTTAATCCTGATCCTGATAGCGAATAGTATGGTTATCCAGAACGGACCTTTTCACTCACCGGATGCGGATCACGGAGCGGAGACTCCCCCGGCCGGTCTCAAGGGCGGGCACGAACTCGGTGATGATTCGCGCTGGCAGGAGACGGTATCCTCAGCTGGTTTAAAAGGTGGCCGCGAATCCGCCGGCGATCCCTGGGAGGAGGCTGCCTTGTGGTACCGGAATCAGCTTCGGCAACATGAAGTGGTGGGTGGCGCACTGCTGCTCCTGAGAGAAGGGAAGGTTACCGCTGAGGGTTATTTCGGGTATGCCGACCTTGAGACGGGACGAGCGGTTGACCGCCGGACGATTTTCCACTGGGCCTCGCTGACCAAAACGGTGACGGCTGTGGCCGTCATGCAGTTGCGTGACAAGGGGATGCTTGATCTGGATGATCCTCTGACCCGCTATCTCCCCGAAATCCGCCAGATCCACAATCCCTATGGCAGTATGGATGAAATCACGATCCGGATGGCCCTGAACCATTCCACCGGATTGCGCAATCCCACATGGCCCTGGGGTGGGAATGAGCCCTGGCATCCCTTTGAACCCATGCACTGGGAGCAGCTGGTGGCCATGTTCCCCTATACGGAAATCCTGTTTCCGCCCGGAAGCCGGCACAGTTATTCCAATCCGGCCATCATCTTTCTGGGGCGGATCATTGAGCAGCTGAGCGGTGACAGCTGGGAAGTCTATGTGGATAAAAACATATTGAAGCCACTGGGCATGCACCACAGCTATTTTAATCACACTCCCGTTCATCTGAGACCGTACCGGACTAACAGCTATATCCTGTCGGCCGGGAATGGGGATGGAGAGCGGGATTCGTCGGATCAACCCGGAGAACGTGATTCGTCCATTCAACCCGGAGAGCAGGATCCGGTGCAAGGGTCGGACAGGACCCGGCCTGTTGCCCGTGGCTTTGATTTTCATACCGGTATCACCACCTCCAACGGGGGTCTGAACGCCTCAATAGAGGATATGGTGCGCTATCTGCAGTTTTTGCTGGGCCGCCTGGAGACCCCGCACCCCGTACTCGAGCGATCGTCGCTCGAAGAATTGTGGGTGGAACACCTGCCTATCGCCGATGAAGACGGTATCCGGTCATCCGCAGCACTATCCTTTTTCCTGGAGGAATTTGACGGCATCCGGGTCATCGGCCACACCGGCAACCAATGGTCCAACTTTTCCTATTTCTACATACACCCGGAATCCGGCACGGCTATTCTCGGAGTGACCAACACCGATGGCAAGTATGATATGCACCGTTTTCGCCATGAAGTCAGCCGCAAGCTCATGCGCAAACTGTTTCCCCGCTAAGCCATACAACTTTTCCCGGCATATAATCCCGGATATAACTCTGGCATATAATTCCGGATATTATCCCGGTATATAATTCCGGAGATAATTCTGACATATAATTCCGGATATTATCCCTGCATATAATTCCGGAGATAATTCTGACATACAATTCCGGAAATAGTTCCGGAAAATATTCTGGTCGAAAAAACCTTGCGCTTTTATTGACCGGGTAAAGTCACACGTATATCAGCTCTCTCACCCGCTGTTCAGTCGGTTTCTTCCTGTAAATCGTGGAGGAATCGCCGCAGAACATACTGAAGAATACCGCCATTGCGGTAATAGGCAATTTCCACTTCGGAGTTGAGCTGTGCCACAACCGTGAAAACGATTTCGCTTCCATTCTTTCGCCGGGCGGTGACCTGGAGCTCCTTGTTCGGGGTGAGGCCGTCGGAGATTCCCCGGATGGTGAACACTTCGTCACCTTTCAAGCCCAGGGTCTGTCGTGTCTCACCGGGCTGAAAACGGAGTGGAAGCACGCCCATGCCGACAAGGTTGCTCCGGTGGATCCGCTCAAAACTCTCGGCGATGACGGCGCGTATTCCAAGCAGGTTGGTCCCTTTGGCCGCCCAGTCGCGGGAAGAACCGCTTCCGTACTCCTTCCCGGCAATCACGACGAGCGGGGTGCCGCTTGCGGCGTATTTCTCCGTGGCATCGAAAACGGGCATCTCCTCGCCGGAGGGGTGGTGGAGAGTCCAGCCGCCTTCCCGGGTGGCCAGTTCGTTTTTGATGCGGACATTGGCAAAGGTGCCGCGAATCATCACTTCGTGGTTGCCCCGTCGCGAGCCGTAGGAGTTGAAATCGACCGGTTGAATGCCTTTGCTGATCAGATAGCGTCCGGCCGGTGTCTGATCCCCGATTTTGCCTGCCGGTGAGATATGGTCGGTTGTTATGGAATCACCCAGCATAAGCAGGGCACGCGCCTGCACGACATCGGAAGGATCCTCTGTAGTTTCAGAGAGATTCAGGAAAAAGGGTGCTTCCCGGATGTAAGTGGATTCGTCATCCCAGTGATAGGCCTCACCCGATGGTGCATTCAGGGCTTTCCAGACCTCGTCGCCATCGAACAGGGTGGCGTAGTTGCTGCGGAAATCTTCCGGTTCGATCACTTTTTCCATGAGCTGGTGTATTTCCTGTTCGTCGGGCAAGATATCCTGAAGGAAGACGGGCTCACCCTGCCGGTCGGTTCCGACCGGTTCGGTCGCCAGGTCGATGTCGATGCGACCGGCCAGGGCATAGGCCACCACCAGCATGGGGGAGGCCAGGAAATTCATCTTGATGGCAGGGTGGATCCGCGCCTCGAAGTTTCGGTTGCCCGAGAGGATCGAGGATACAACCATGTTGCCATCTTCCACGGCCTGTCCGATATGCGGGGGCAGATCGCCGCTGTTGCCGATGCAGGTCGTGCATCCGTAGCCCACGACATGAAATCCCAGCTTTTCGAGATAGGGCAGCAGTTCCGATTTCTCGTAGTAGCGGGTCACCACTTTTGAGCCGGGAGCCAGGCTGGTCTTGACCCAGGGTTTCACCTGCAGACCTTTTTCCACGGCTTTCCGGGCCACGAGACCGGCGCCCAGCATGACCGAGGGATTGGAGGTATTGGTACAGCTGGTGATGGCGGCCATGACGATCGAGCCGTCGCTGAGTTGAAACTCCGTGTTGCCTGTTCGGACCGGTACGGTCTTGTTCTGTGCCCGGCCGTAGGACTGGTTCATGATGCGGCCATACGTTTCTTTGACCTCGTTCAGGGGAATCCGGTCCTGAGGCCGGTGCGGACCCGATATGGCCGGTACTACTTCGCCCAGGTTCAGCTCCACGACATTGGAGTAGGTGATTTCCTGTTCGTTTTCACGCCACATCATGTTGCTTCTGGCATACTGTTCAACCATTCGGATATGATTCTCGTCACGGGCGGTGAGCCGCATGTAGTCCAGTGTACGGTCATCAATGGGGAAGATGGTGACGGTGCAGCCGAATTCGGGCGACATATTGGCGATCGTAGCCCGGTCGGGTACCGTCAGATGTGCCAGTCCGTCGCCGAAGACTTCGACAAACTTGCCGACAACACCGTGGCGGCGCAGCAATTGCGTGACCGCCAGGACCAGGTCGGTGGAAGTGGCACCCTCGCGGAGCGATCCGGTGAGTTTGAGTCCGACCACTTCGGGATTGAGCATATAGATGGGCTGACCGAGCATCACGGCTTCGGCTTCGATGCCGCCCACTCCCCATCCCAGCACACCGATGCCGTTGACCATGGGAGTGTGGGAATCGGTGCCCACAAGCGTGTCGGGGAAAGCCAGTCCGTCGCGTATCTGGATTCCTTTGGCCAGATACTCCAGATTCACCTGGTGGCAGATGCCCAGACCGGGAGGCAGTACACTGAAATCACCGAACGATTTCTGGGCCCATTTGAGCAGGCTGTAGCGCTCTGCGTTGCGCTCGTACTCCATCTCCACGTTTTTGCGATAGGCATCCGTTGTGCCGAAATAGTCGACCTGAACCGAGTGATCGATGATCAGGTCAACAGGCACTTGGGGATTGATGCGGCCGGCTTTTCCCTTTTTCCGGGCCACTTCCGACCGGATGGAGGCCATATCCACCACCGAAGGCACCCCGGTGAAATCCTGCATCAGCACCCGGGCAGGCATGTAGGGGATCTCTGTCGGTACCCCGTCGGGAGTCCAGCCCAGCAGGGCCTCGATGTGCTCTTTTTTGACGGCAAAATCATCATGGTTTCGGAGGGCATTCTCCAGAAGGACTCGAATACTGAAAGGGATCCGGTTGATGGTATGGCCCTGTTTTTGCAACTCCGTCAGACTGTAATAGCGGTGTTTTCCGGTGGGGGCATCCAGCTCCTTGATGATACCGTAAATATCGTTGTTCTGGCTCATATTCTTTTTTGGACTCATATTCTTGTTTTAGCTCATATCGTTGTTATAACTCGTCTCAATGCAACACGAAACAGGGGGCAGATCATTCGCCTGGAACTGCTCTGGTCCGTTACGCCGCAGAACCCTCAATTTGCAGAATATTTTTAAATTTTTCCGTATCTACCTTTACATTCCATGCCAAATCGAAAAAGAGACCAAAACACAGAGATATGAACGATATGAACAAAATGAAATCAGATACGATTCCGGGTATTCCCTACGCCGGACTGGCGATTTTGCTGATGATGCTGTGGTTCAATCCGGCTTGTGGCAGCACCGAGGCTGCAGTCGATACCGCCGCAGAACCCGCTGTGACAGAAGAAGCCGTTGCCGAAAGGGACCAAAACAATGATGCCGATGAATTTCCGGAGCTGGAACTGCCGTCGGTCATGACCCCGATGCATATGGCCCGCCTGCAACAGGTCGGTGCCGTGGCCATATCGGCCGACGGCGACTATCTGGCTTACACCCGCATCGTGCCCCGCAATCCGCTTACGCACAATACACCGGCGCGTCAGGAGCTGTATGTGATGGACCGGGAGACCGATGAGACCCACAAAGTGGAGCTGGAGGGCCGTGCCGGCAATCTGCAGGTCCGTCCCGGACACCCCACTTTTACCTTCACCTCCCGCGGTGAAAACGACGATGCCGTATCGCTTTACGAACTGGATCCGGTTTCCCTGGCCGTTTCGAAACTGTTCGAATACGAGTCGGGCATCATGAGTTACAGCTGGCATCCTTCAGGAACCACGTTCTCTTTCATCGTCCGGGAAGATCTGAACCTGCCTGAAAACCCGCTGCCCTATGGTCCAACGGTCTACGAGGAGTATATTCCCCACCGTGAAGCGTACATCGCCGTACTGGGTGATGATAAGCCGGAAGTGAAACGGGTGGAAGTGGAAGGCACGGTCTATCTGATGTCGTGGAGTCCTTCGGGCGACTGGCTGGCCATTTCCCGAACTCCCACTCCCAATATCGATGATTTCTACATGTTCCAGGAGGTGGTGGTTATTGACGGCGGCACCGGTCGGATCCGCAACAATATTGACAACGAGGGCAAGCTCGCCCAGATAACATGGAGTCCGTGTGAAGGCTATCTGGCCCTTCGTGCCGGCAACAGCATCCATGACCCCATTGATGGACGCATCATGGTCGTCTCCTCGGAAGGCGGGACACCGAATAACATCTATCCGGATTTTAAGGGCAAATTTGAGCAAATTGCCTGGACAGACGACGGACTTATCCGTTTCATCGCCAGTGAAAGCACCGAGCGTGGTTTTGGCGTCATAAAGGCCGACGGAAGTGATTTTTCGTACCTTGTAGAGCCGGGCGGACCCATTCTCAACAATTTCAGCATGGCCGATGACGGTACGTTTGTCTTTGTCGTTGACACGCCGGTGCACCCCCGTGAGATCTACGTGATGGAGCCGGGTTTTGAAAAACCGGTTCGTGTGACCGATACAAATCCCTGGCTGGCCGGTATCCACATGGCCGAGCAGGTCGTCGTGAGCTACGAGGCCCGTGATGGGCGCAATATCGAAGGGCTGCTTATCTATCCGTTGGATGAAAGCGGGCAGCCGGTCGATGTGAACAGTGGTCCCTGGCCCACCATCGTGATGGTCCATGGCGGACCGGAAGCGCATTACAGCAACGGCTGGCTCACGGCCTACTCCATGCCAGGACATATCGGGGCGGCCCGCGGTTTTGCCGTATTCTATCCCAACTACCGGGGCAGCACAGGACGGGGGATTGAGTTCATCAAATCCAGCCAAAGTGACCTTGCCGGTGCCGAGTTCGACGACGTGGTTGACGGGGTGGATTATCTGATTGAACGCGGGATCACTGATCCGGAAAGAGTGGGGGTCACGGGCGGCTCTTATGGCGGATACGCCACCGCCTGGATGTCCACCCGATACTCCCACCGGTTTGCAGCAGGCGTGATGTTCGTGGGTATCAGCAACAACATCTCGAAATGGGGAACCAGTGACATCCCCGAAGAACTCTACCTGGTCCATTCGCGCAAGAGGGTGTGGGACCACTGGCAGTGGAACCTGGAGAGGAGCCCGATCTATCATGTCGGCAACTCACAAACCCCGTTGCTGATCATGCACGGCGAGCAGGATACGAGGGTCCACCCGGCCCAGTCGCTTGAGCTTTTCCGCCACATTAAGGTCCGCAAGCCCGACGTGCCCCTGCGCCTGGTCTGGTATCCCAATGAGGGCCATGGGAATGTGCGGTCGACATCACGGTTCGACTACAACCTTCGGATGCTGCGCTGGTTTGAGACATTCCTGAAGGAAGATCAGCCCGAGAAGCCCTCCTTCCATCTCGATTTTGAAGCGCTGGGTGTAACAATTCCGGAAAAAGAATAAATTTTTCGAAAAACCGGCCATTTTTTTCA
>SLHZ01000106.1 GCA_007135895.1 Balneolales bacterium
CCCTGTCTGGAAAGTTTCCTATTTTACAATAAGCAAACGATTAGAATAACACACAATTCTCGAGGTACCGTTATGGGATCATTTGGTGGTATTGAATGGCTGGTTATCGTTCTTATAGTCCTGCTCATGTTCGGGGCAAAAAAAATACCGGAACTGGCACGCGGACTTGGCCAGGGGCTGACTGAGTTCCGGAAAGCTTCTTCCGATATTCGCAAAGAGATTGAACGCGGTGCCGAAGAGCCGACACAGGCGGAAAAAGAACGCAGCGATGAGGAGGTAAAGTCGAAGCAGCACAAGACAGACACCAAGACATCATGACGGATTGTCATGATCAAAGGATAATTTGTCACTAAAGATTATTTGTTACTAAGGATAATTTGTTACTGCAAATGGGATTTGCCAAAAAGCCAAACGTCTGACCTGTCTTGAATTACGATACCATAAGCCGCACCCGTTACGCACTGGAGTCAGGATCCGTCAAGGTCCGGGATCTGGTGGATACCCTGCTTGAGCGGATAGAGAAGAAGAATCCGGATATTAATGCTTTCTCGGCAGTTCATGCCGATGAAGCCCGCGCTCAGGCCCACCGCATTGAGGAAAAAATCAATGCCGGTACGGCGGGGAAACTGGCCGGTGCCGTGTTGGGTGTGAAGGAGGTGTTCTGCCAGAAGGGGCGACTTGCCACCTGCGCCTCCCGCATGCTTGAAAACTACCGGGCCGTCTATGATGCCACGGTGATCCAAAAGCTCCTCGATGAGGATGCTATTATCATTGGCAGACTCAACATGGACGAGTTCGCCATGGGCGGATCAACGGAGAATACGATTTACGGACCTGCCCGCAATCCTCATGACAACGGCCGTGTTACCGGAGGTTCCAGCGGTGGCAGTGCGGCCGCCGTGGCTGCGGGTATGTGTAACGGATCCCTCGGAAGCGATACCGGAGGGTCGGTCCGCCAGCCTGCGTCTTACTGTGGTGTGGTCGGACTCAAACCCACGTACGGAAGGATCTCCCGATACGGTCTGATTGCTTTTGCTTCATCATTTGACACCGTGGGGCCGATGGCTCAGGATGTAAGGGATGCGGCACTTCTTCTGGAAGCTTTGTCCGGTCATGATGCCCGTGACGGAACTTCATCGCGTGAACCCGTTCCGGACTATGCCGGGATGCTGTCGGAAGTAAACGGTGATTTCACCGTTGGCATACCCCGTGAATATCTCGGAGAAGGCCTTGACCCCGAAATTCGGAGTCGCGTCAAAGATCTTGCCTCGGAAATGGAGAGATCCGGCGCCCGAATCAAACCCATACAGCTGCCCCATCTCGGTTATGCCATAGCCGCCTACTATGTCCTGGCAACCGCAGAAGCATCGAGCAATCTGGCGCGTTACGATGGTATCCGTTTCGGTCACCGGGCCGATATGAAAAAAGTCCATGAATCGCTTCGTGAAGAACAGGAGCAGCTGAAGCAGGCAATGCAAGAGTCCGGCACGGGGAATGGGGAAGGCGAAACGGAGAAGATCGAACCGGATAAGATCGACAGCGCCATCGCAAGACTCTACAAGCAAAGCCGTACCGAAGGGTTCGGAACCGAGGTCAAGCGGCGCATCATGCTTGGAACCTATGTGCTCAGTGCCGGCTATTACGAAGCCTATTACGGCAAGGCACAGCGTGTCAGAAGACTCATCCGCCGGGATTTTCAAAATGCTTTCGGGGAGGTGGATGTCATCCTTTCACCAACGACTCCCACTACCGCTTTCCCGCTGGCAAGCCGTCTGGATGATCCGCTTCAGATGTATCTCAATGACATTTATACCATATCGGCCAACCTGGCGGGTATCTGTGCCATCAGCATACCCGCAGGTTTTCACACCGGGGACAACCTGCCGTACGGGGTTCAGTTCATGGCCGACGCTTTTGCGGAGCCCCGGCTGCTGCAAGCCGCCTTCCTGGCCGAAACCATCTGCCGGCAAAAGAACTGGACTGTAGTAATGCAAAAATGACGCCTTTATGCGGGATGCGATCACGGATGAAAAATGACAACCTTAATCTGAAAGTCACTGTAGCGGCAACCGGACCGTCACAGGAACTGGTCATATCTGAGCTCGTGGATTTCGGTTTTACAGGCTTTGAGCAGAAAGAAGAGAGGCTTGAAGCGTGGATACCGATCGCCCGAATGCCGGATGACCGGCTTCAAGAAGTAACGTCTTGCCTTGCTGCCATCACTGGTTCGCCGGTTATTACTGCAGTCGAACAAATCGCAGACCGGAACTGGAACGAAGAGTGGGAGAAGTCCATACGGCCGGTTCAAGCCGGTATCTTTCATATTCATCCCTCGTGGACAAAAGAACCGGCTCCGGAGGGCTTTGTTCCGATATGTATTGACCCAAAAATGGCCTTCGGCACCGGATATCATGAAACCACAAGGCTCATGCTGAAACTGCTGACGGGATATATCCCGAATGCCGGCAGAGTGTTGGATGCAGGCACCGGAACCGGTATTCTGGCCATAGCTGCCATCAAACTGGGTGCCGGCCATGCCGTGGCCGTGGATAACGATCCCTGGAGTATTGCCAATGCCGAAGAAAACCGGTCGGCAAACAATGTCGGCGATAAGCTGGAGTTGCGGGAAGGGTCAATAGATACCGTGAAGCCCGAAGAGCGGTTCCACCTCATCCTCGCCAATATTAACCGTAATATTCTTCTGGAAATGAGCTGTCATCTGAGCCGCCTGCTGGAGCCGGGTGGATCGCTGCTGTTGTCCGGTATTCTCCATCAAGACGAAGAGGCGCTGCTATCATCTCCCTGTTTCTCCGCTCTCCACCATGCGGAAACCATCCGGGAAGGGGACTGGAGCGCCATGGCTTTACGCAATTATAGTTAGAATAAAACTGGAAACTTGCTATATTTGTAAGATGCCTGCAGGTGACATGGTATCGTGCATGGTAACAGCTATGCATCATCTCGTATCTTGCCTGAAATCAGCAACCTGATTTGAGGCAATCATGCAGCCCCAATGGCTGAAACCAGCACCCCGATTTGACGGAAATGAGCAACCCTGCTGCCTGAAATCAGCAACCTGATTTGAGGGAAATAAGTAACCCGACTGGCTGAAATGAGCAACCCGACAGACAGCAGCCGAAAAGACCTGGTTTGGGTGGAAGCCGCCCTGGCCGGAGATCAGCGTGCCTACCAGAGACTGGTAGAGAAATACGAGCGTGCACTCTATTTCCACATCCTCAAGCTGGTCCGGAATCAGGATGTCATTGACGACCTGGTCCAGGAGGCCTTCCTGAAGGCGTTTGAAAGCCTCGGCTCTTACAACAAAACCTATGCTTTCTCCACGTGGATCTATCGCATAGCCACCAATCACAGCATCGACTATCTGCGGAAAAAAAAGCTCAGCACACTCTCAATAGATGAGCCCGTAGGGGGTAAAGAGAGTGATATGAGTATGGAAATCACGGATCAATCGGCGCAGACCGATCGTGAGATTATCATGAAAGAGCGCCGGATGCTGGTCCATAATGCCGTGAAAAGTCTCCCTGAAAAATACCGTATGGTAATCCGGATGCGGCATATGGAAGAAAAGAGTTACGAAGAGATCGCCGAGGAACTTGAACTGCCGCTGGGAACCGTTAAAGCCCATATCTTCCGGGCCAGGGAGCTGCTGAATAAATATCTGAAGGACAAAATGAGCGCCTACTGATCCTCCATGTCATTCCAGAAGATCCGAAAAAAAGAAGAGCGTCTGTATTTCATCCTTGATGCCGTGATGATCATACTGCTGGTCATCAATCTGTTCTGGATCGTTTTTGACTGGCTTTTCAGCTATCCAGCCCTCCAGACGCTTATGGAGGGCGTCTCACCGGTATTTACGCAATGGTACGGTACAAGTATTCATCCGCGATTCATCCTGATCGACCTGGCCTTCGTATCGGTCTTTCTCACCGAGTTTATTATCCGGTGGATCATGGCTGTCCGGCACAGGGTCTATCACCGCTGGTTCTTTTTTCCGTTTATCCATTTCTATGATCTGCTGGGGTGCATACCCGTTGGCGGTTTTCGTTTTTTGAGGCTGCTGCGAATTATATCTATCACCTGGAGATTGCAGAAGAACGGGATTATCGACCTCGGAAACACGGCACTGTTTTCTTTTTTGAGCAAATACTACCGGGTCCTGATTGAAGAGCTTTCCGATCGTGTGACCCTGAACATACTGGGGGACCTGCAGGATGAAGTGGTTCACGGAGGTCCGGTGGCAGACCGCATCGTAACCGATGTGCTCATGCCACGGAAGCACGATCTGGTAGAGTGGATGTCGCACCGGATCGGACAAGTGGCCGCCGGTAACTACGAACGTTACAGTGAGGATCTCCGCCAGTATGTCGAGGAGCGGATAAACCGGGCGGTTGAAGACAACCGGGAGCTGGCCCGGCTTGAACATATACCACTCATCGGACCGGCCCTGCGCACAAATATCCAGGATGCCGTCAGTGACATTGTATTCCATGTGATCAACGGCATGATGCAGGATCTGGCATCGGAGAGAAACCGGAGGCTGATTGACGAGACCACCGATATCCTTTTTGATGCGATCCTGCTGCCGGATGACCATGAAAGGCTGAGTCCCCTGATGACCGATACGATCTGGCAGTCACTGGAAGTGATCAAGGAGCATGTCAGAGTACAGCAGTGGAAGCTCAGGGATCTGGCCACTGACGAAGAAGACTTTCAGAGACGGCTGCGGGAGGCACTCTACAAGGCGTCAGAAAAAAAGGCCTCCGGATCAAAAACAACCGGCACTCGGACCCACTCCAGCTCCTCTGGAACACAAACTTCCTCGCAGGAAGAACCATCCGTCGGAGATTCGGGAAGAAGTGCAGCAAGCCGGTCCTCAATGCAATGAGCCGCACCTGTCAGGATATCGGCAAGCGCACCCGGCTTGTGCGTCAGCAGGCGCATCGAATCGGTTTTGATGCCATTGGATTTGCCAGGGCCCGGCGGCTTGACGAGGAGGCCCCCCGGCTGGAAAAGTGGCTCCGGGAAAACCGGCACGGTGAGATGTCATGGATGGAAAAGCATCTGGAGAAAAGACTCGATCCCCGCAAACTGGTACCCGGAGCGAAGTCTGTGGTATCGGTGCTGATAAGTTATCATCAGCCCCGTGTTGCCCGCCGGCAGGCCGCTTCGAAGCATCCGAAAATTGCAAAATATGCTCTTGGCGACGACTATCATGATCTCTTCCGGGACAAACTGCGTCAGTTGTATGCCTATACCGAAGAGATAACCGGAAAGGTAGAGGGAAGAGTCTTTGTGGATTCCGCCCCGGTGATGGACAAGGCGTGGGCTGTGGCTTCCGGCCTGGGCTGGCTGGGTAAGAACACCAACCTCATCAACCGGGAGTGGGGGTCATGGTTTTTGCTGGGTGAGATGATCCTGGATATCGAGTTCGAATATGATCTGCCTGTTGCCGATCACTGTGGATCCTGTACCCGATGTATCGATGCCTGTCCCACGAATGCCATCTATAAACCTTACAAGGTGGATGGAAGCAAGTGTATATCCTACTTTACGATAGAACTAAAAAAAGAGATTCCGGAAGCCTGTCAGGAAAGCATGGGTGACTGGATATTCGGGTGCGACATCTGCCAGGATGTATGCCCCTGGAACCGGAAAGTCCGGCCGGGACGAAATGAACAACTCGCCTGCCGGGCCGAAATATTTGACCGGACCCTGGCTTTTTGGGAGGAACTGGATCTGGAGGAATACCGGCGCCTGTTTCGGAAAAGCGCGGTCAAGCGCCCGAAGTATCATGGATTCATGCGGAATGTCCGCATAGCCGCTGCGAATATTCGAGGCAGAGGCAATGAAGAAAATGCGGGAGACCAAGAGACGGATAGTGGCTAAAAGATTAAAGAGCCCTCCAGATGGGCATTTTTAACCCCGAAAATGAAACCCCGGGTCCTGTTTATCAAACTAACCTTTGAATCTTCAGATTTTTCCGAAGCCCTCCAGACTATCCGGCGGGTTCCCGGACTTCTGTGTACTGCTGAACCCCGGCCATCTTTACCATCAGGTCAAACATTTCGGTATTCTTGTTGAAAGCCTTGATGTACTCACTGCCGGGACCAAAGCCTGCCAGTTCAACAAAATCGCTTGTGTGGGATCGGCCGATCCAATTGAAAGCAAGGTAGTTGGCCATGATCTGTCCCATGACCTGCCAGGGGCGGCTCATCATGCGATGAAGGTTTTCGTAGTTCCCGGCATAGGACTTTTTCAGAATCTCCGCTTCTGTCCGCCTGATTTGGATGTTACTGGCATATTCGATCAGTTCGCGGATCTCTTCGACGGAACTATTCTGGTCGAGTTGCGGGAGAAACCAGTTGTTGGTGTAGCGGAACCCGGCAATCCGGTCAAACGATGGTTCACTGCCGCTGTAGCCGGAGCCCACCCCGTTGAGACCGGGATTGGCGTTTCCGTGGTCGGTGGTGATGATGACCAGTGTGTCGTTACGGCCTTCGGCAAAAGTGATGGCCTTGGCAATGGCATCATCAAAAGCTATCTGATCGTAGATCAGCCCGGCGGCATCGTTGCCATGAGCGGCGTGATCCACGCGTCCACCTTCTACCATGAGCAGGAAGCCGTTGGGGTTCCTGGAAAGCCTGGTGATAGCCGTATCGGTCATTTCTGCCAGTGTCGGGATCTCTTTACGATAAGTATCGGTGTTGCGATGGTCCAGGGTGTAGGGGAGGTGGCTCCGGTAAAAAATACCGAGAAGCTTTTCCTTGGAGAGGAATCGTCTCATCTCTTCTCTTTTTCGGACAACTTTGTAGCCGGCACCAGCGTATTCGGCGAACAAGTCACGGCCGTCTTCGCGCTCATCCGGATCAAAGAAACGACTTCCTCCACCCAAAAGTACATCATAGCCACGCTCCAGGTATTGTTCGGCAATATGGGCCTCATCGTTTCGTCTCATCACATTGGCACTGAAACCGGCCGGTGTGGCATGCGTAACCGTGGTGGTGGTGACCAGGCCGGTTGCCTTGCCGGCGTCACGGAAAATTTTCATGATCGGTTTGAGCGGTCTTTCCTCCTCATCCATGTTGATACGGCCATTGACAACACGCTGTCCGCATCCCCAGGATGAAGCGGCGGCGGCCGAATCGGTGACGATCGCCGAAGCCGATGCCATGTCCATCAGTCCGCGCCGGACACGGTTTTCCTCATAGAGCCGGATCCAGTGGGATGCTCGTCCATAGTGTCGCCTGAGTAAATGATCGGCTGCCGTGAGCGTGCCGATGCTCATTCCGTCGCTGACCAAGAATATGATGTTCTTGACACTGCCCGGTTGGGTGACATGCTGTCCGTTTGAACAACTGCCAAGCATGGTTCCCGAACCCAGAAACATGCCGGAAAGGGCGCCGGTCTTCAAAAAATCTCTTCTGCTGTAGG
>SLHZ01000104.1 GCA_007135895.1 Balneolales bacterium
CAGCTACGAGCTTTCTGAAGAAATTGCCGGCCGAAGGAAAGAAGCCGAAGAAAAGCGACGAAAATTGGGAGGATTAGAAAACCAGATCAACCAACTGGCAGGGGAATCGGAACTTTCCGATGCAATGACCGCTCTGGAGACCTCCCGCGAAAAACTGCGCAATGCATACAAGGACTGGCTGGTTGCAAAAACAGCACTGCATATTCTCGGTGATGTCAAGGCGACGTATGAGCGGGAACGGCAGCCGGAAGTCATACAGCGGTCCGGTACGTATTTCCGCACGATAACCGGAGGAGCCTATGACCGGATTCGTGTTTCGCTTGATGAAAAGGAGATCGCCCGGCGCAGAAATGCCTGGGAGGCGCCGCCATACAAGGCCGGTCGCGGAACCCTGCTCAAATACATCCGAAATGTATCCTCGGCATCCACAGGATGTGTGACGGATGGCTGAAACCGGACTGTAAGCTGCTGCCGGATGTATAATCTCGCGTCCGTCCTTCGAACTGTAGCAGGTAGCAGGATGCTGAGTACCCTGGCCGGCAATTTAGCGCAAGCCGTACATGGAACACAATTTTCGAACACTGTTGCCCGGTCACTGAAACTTTTGCGCTTCCCGCCGGTATTCTTCTTCGGACAGTAGCCCCTGCTGCCATAGGCCGACCAGCTCATTTTTTCGTTCCATGACGCCACAGGGATAGGAGGGCTGATTACGTTCGATTTCCCTGCGCATCTCTCTGCGCTCTTTTTCGGAGGCTGCGGCCTGTTCCAGAAGCGCAGCGACCGGTTCCGGATCGGCAATGCCATAAAGGATGGTTTCCATCACGTGATTGGCTCGTTGGTCCCGGACATACTGCAATATGATATTGCCGAGGCCCATACGCTTTTGCATGCGCGTGGATTCCACCCGGCACGAAAGAAGATCATGCAAGGGGATTGAAATATCCGTTTCGCCGCTGAAAAGCTTCCAGCGGATAATGCTGATCCCGGTATTGGTGATCCGGCAGGTCTCGGTTTTCAGCTTTTTCAGGTAATACGCCCAGACGAGCAGTCCGGTCCCGGCAGCGGGTATCAGGAGGAAACCGATGGCAAATGCCGGCCAGAAGTGACGCCACTCTGTTTTCAGATCGTATGGTTTGGCTTGCTTCATATCCTTTTTCTCATTTGGCATACCCGGGAGAGAATCTTTCATGGAGCATTCCACATGTAACTCCACAAGTAACAGGTTAATAACGAAATCGGCAAGAAAGAGCGCCGTTCATTCATATTGTCCCCATTGTCTGAATCTAAAAGGGTAACAACGAAATGGGATATGCCATTCAAATATTGTCAGCGGGTAAATACTGGAAAACCTGGTTCACCGGGTTCGTCTGGCACATCTGGCTCATGCCCGTGAACTGTTTTTTTTGTAAATTCGTTACCATTGCAGCGAGTGCTGCGATTTCAGCGGGCGTTGCCCGTGCAACGGGTGTTACGATTGCAGAAAATACTGCGATTGCAACGAGTGTTACGATTGCAGCAAATACTCCGATTGCATCGAATGTTATCATTGCAACGAGGCCGCTCCTCCTTGTATCCACATATCTTTCGTTACTTGATGCCAAGGCTCTCTCCCTGGAAATATGCTGTACTCGTCTGGATGACTCTGGTGCTGGCCGCAGCCTTCATGATGCCGGTCCCGGACATACCGATCCTGCATGAAACTTCGCGCAATCTGTTTTTTCACGTGCCGATGTGGTTTGCCATGACAGTGCTTTTTGCCGGAGGGCTGGTTTTCAGCATCCGCTATCTGACCGGCAACGATTTGCGAATGGATCATTGGGCGGAAGCGGTTACCCGTACCGGTATTCTGTTTGGGGTATGCGGTTTGCTGACCGGCATGCTGTGGGCCCGGTTTACCTGGGGTACCTGGTGGACTTTTGCAGAGCCTAAAATGAACCTGTCGGCCATGGCACTGATGATCTACGTGGCCTATTTCATATTGCGATCTTCCTACGATGACCCCGAGAAACGAGCAAAAATCGCCGCCGTCTACAATATTTTCGCAGCTACTACGGTCCCGTTTCTGATTTACGTGATACCCCGGCAGCTTCCCAGTCTGCACCCCGGTGCGGATGGCAATCCGGCTTTCAGCGATATCACCGCACCGGAACTCCGCCTTGTTTTCTATCCGGCCGTCATCGGCTTCATTGCCCTTTCGGTCTGGATCGCACAGCTGACCTTTCGTTTGACACGCTTGCAGATCCATATGGAACGGACTGAGAGCGGGTCTCATGACTAATAACAAAAACCCATGAACATCATTCTGTTTACAGGTACCATTCTGCTTGCGGAAACAATCCTGCAGACCGGCGCATTGCTGCAGACCGGTACCATCCTGTTGGTCGAAACCATGCTGCCGGTCGGTGCAATCCTGTCCCCTGGTATCATCCAGTTGACCGAAACCATACTGCAGGCCGGCATATCGACTTCCGAAGCCGGTTCCTCTTTTTCAGCATTCATGTACTCCCACAACCTCATTTTCGTGGTTTTGGGCGTAAGTCTGATTATCTGGCTTCTTCTGGCCGTCTATCTGATTCGTCTGGATAAAAAGCTTTCCAGACTGGAAAAAAAGAGATAATTTGCCCCGATGAGACCCCGAGTACTTTTTGGTATTGCCGGAATCATTCTGTTTACCAGTGTGGTGATGCTGCATTTCAGCAAAAGCATCAGTTCGTACGTTGATTTCGAGCAGGCCGCCGCGACGCCCGGCGACCAGGTCCATGTGATCGGTACATGGGACAGTTCACAGCCTGCGCTCTTTTCCACCGAGACCATGACCTTCAGTTTTTATATGACCGATGAATCGGGCAATACCCGGCGCGTGACCTATCCGCGTCCGAAACCCAACAACTTTGAGCAGGCCGACCAGATCGTTGTCATTGGGCAAATGCGTGGCGATACTTTTATATCACGTGATATGCTGGTCAAATGTCCCTCGAAATACAACGACAGCAGCCATCCGGAACTATCACAACTGCAGTAGCATCCCATGATCGGAATTGTCGGCCATGCCCTCCTCTCCCTGGCGTTCCTCGCGGCTATTTTGACCACGTGGTTCTGGTACCTGGTTGCAAAAGACACGAGCTCGTCTGCTGAGAGCACCGCCCCGAATCTGTCCCCCGGCCGGGTCGAAACCATCGCCGCCGTCTTGTTTGCCGCGAAGGGGCTCCTGACTTTGGCGGCATCTGTTCTGCTGCTGTACCTGATCTTTTCGCATCAGTTTCAGTACTATTATGTCTACAACTATACCAGCACGGACCTTCAAAATATCTATCTATGGGCGGCATTTTACAGTGGACAGGAGGGAAGCCTGCTACTGTGGATCCTGTCGTCGTTCCTGGTCGGCCTGGCGATCCTGCGCTGGACCAGTCCGGTCTACCGTGCTCCGGTGATGTTTTTCATGGCCCTGACCCAGGTGTTCCTGCTTTCAATGGTTTCCGGTTTTCCGATACCCTGGTATGGAAACCTGGGTGCTTCGCCTTTCCGCACACTCGCTTCCACGATGCCCGATGCCTTGATATTCCAGACCCGGCCCGATTTTGTCCCATCGGAGGGAAGCGGTCTGAACGATCTGCTCCGCAGTCCCTGGATCATCATCCATCCACCGGTTATTTTTCTCGGTTTTGCCATGATGACCGTACCGTGGGCTTTTGCCCTGGCCTCACTCTGGAAACGCACATACCATGACTGGATCCACGCGGCACTGCCCTGGACTCTGGGAGCCAATCTGTGTCTGCTTACCGCGATATTCCTGGGTGGCTACTGGGCCTACGTGACCCTTTCCTTTGGCGGCTACTGGGCCTGGGATCCGGTCGAAAACGCCTCCCTGGTACCCTGGATTTTCGGAATGGCCGGCATCCATGCCATGCTGATCCAGAAAAAGCATGCCCGTGCCCACAAGGCCTCGATCATCTTCGCCATCCTGGCTTATGTCTCCATCGTCTATCAGACCTTTCTGACCCGTTCAGGCGTACTCGGTGACGCCTCGGTGCACAGCTTTGTCGACCTTGGCCTCTACAACCTGCTTTTATTTTTTATCGCAGTCGTCTCTGTCGTTGGATTCGGTTTGCTGTTCTACCGGTACCGCGAACTACCGGAAGCGGATGAAGAGAGCCCGGTTATCAGCCGTGAATTCATGATGTTTGCCGGTGTCATGGTGCTCTTCCTGACGGGGCTGGTCATTATTATCGGGACCAGTTCGCCTATCATCGGCCGTCTTTTTGTGCCGCATCCCACACCGCCGGACCAGCAGTTCTACAACAACTGGACCCTGCCTTTTGCCGTGTTCATTGCCGTTCTGACGGTCATTACCCAGTACTTGTGGTGGAAGCGGCTCGATAGCGAGGCCCTGGCTTCCGCTCTGATACGTCCCGCACTCATCGCCTCGGTGGTAACCATTATAGCTCTGGTCTGGGCCGATATACGGAACCTGGCCTACATGATCTATCTCTTTGCCGCCATCTTTGCCGTAGCCGGAAACGGAAGCATTTTACTGGGAATGCTGCGCAGCAATCCGAAACGTACGGGTGGCAGTCTGACCCACGTTGGTCTGGCGGTGCTCATGATCGGGTTTCTTGGCGCAGCTTATGACCGCCCGATGGTCGATGCGCGAACCCAGGATTACAATCGTGCCGTGAAAGCCAGACAGGTGATGGATTCGGACGGATTCCCGGTCGAACAGCCCATTGAATTTGTAGAGCTGGAAAAGGGAATTCCGAAACTGATCGACGGGCGGTATATGGTGACATTCGTCGATGCGGAAATAACGGAACAAAACCGGCCGGGCGAGCAGGAGTATGAGATCCGGTTTGAGGATGTGAACAGCGGACGCGTTTTCACCATGCGTCCGACGGTCTATCCCATGCTCTCCAATTCGTCGCCTGGAGCAGTGGAGTGGACGGTCGACACGGCAGTCCGTACCGGCTGGTTTTCCGATATCTTCATGTATGTGGCGGGATCATCACTGGTGGATCGTGAAATCGAACGTATGAATCGCGAACAGCCGTCATCGATACGTTCCATTGACCAACTTGGTCCGCAAATGACCGGAGAGGATGGATCCGTGACCGTTCGACTGGGGCGGGGTGGAGTGGCACGGGTGGGAGATTATACGCTGACATTCAGGAATTTTGTCTATGTAGATCCCTCCGAAATGCCCGATAACAGCATCATAGGGGTGAAGGCGGATCTGCTGCTGGTGCACCGTGAATCTGCCGACACCGTGAGCGTGCAGCCGCGGTATATCCTGACCTATGACCGTGAAGGGCAATATGTGTACAATCCCCCGGAGAAAATTGCGTTAACGGATGGTGAAGTACGTTTTTTGAACGTTCATCCGGAAGCGGATGAAATTGAACTGCTGATCCGGGGACTGGAAGGCGAGCCGGAAAGGGAATGGATCCTTATGTCCGCCGAACACAAACCGCTGATTTCGGTTGTATGGCTTGGTACATTTCTGCTGATGTTCGGCTTCAGCATTTCGATCTTTTACCGGTGGGCGGACCAGAAAAAACGCGAGCGCAATGAGTAAAACCGGCGTAATTTGGAGTGATGAGCATAACCAGAACATGATGCACACCAAGTAAAACGCGAGCGCAATGAGCGGACCGAGCATAACCAAATGCAATGAGCACAATGACTAAAACCGGCGTAATTAGCACAATGAGCACATTGAGTAAAACCGGCGCAAAGAGCGCACTGAGTAAAAGAAATGAAATCAGGTGAATCAGCAGAATTAAATTTTATGGATCGGCCATTGCCAACGGAGGAGTCGGAGCCATTGGAAAAAACAAGGAGTAAACAGGCAGGCATCTCATCCCGGTTCCTTTTCATACTGGTTCTGATGATGATTTTTTGGGTATACCAGGATGCCTGGTGCCATATTGATGCCTTTTGTCATATTCGCCCTGCAGAAGACAATGGTGAGATTAACCTTTCCCTCTCATCCTCATCCGGAGGGAACATTCCGCAATCTGAAGCCGGTCCCGATATTGGCTTTGTCCCCGCATCAGCAACGGGAAGCATGTTTCAAACTGCAGCCGGTACCGATGTGAGGTCTGTTTCTCCGTCGTCTGCGGGAGCGATGCTCCGCTCTTTTGCTGTACCGGGTTGGGGGGAGTACTACGTTGACCGTGATTCATGGCGCAGAGGACAGTACCATCTGGCTGCTGATGTGATTTTGCTGGCAGCGTACTGGAATATTCACCGGCAGTCCCGGGTGCTGGGCAAGAACATGTACACTCATGCCGGAGCCTGGTCGGGAACAGATCTTCGCGGGCGTGACAGGGCTTACCGGCTGGCGGTTGGCAACTATAACTCACTGGCGGAATATAACGACTTTCAAGAGCGTACACGCAACCTGAACCGTCTTTTTCCCGACACACCCGAATACCGGTGGGAATGGGAATCCGAAGAGCGGCGGCTCGAATATCGCGACCTGCGTTCACGGCGGGACAATCTGGACCGTCAGCTGCCGGCACTGGCCGCCATGATGGTTGTCAACCGTGTGCTGAGCGGAGTCGGTGCCTTCACGAGGGCCCGGTCGGCGGCTCCCGCGAACGGCTCACAGGCCTTGTCGATGGCAAACCGGCCGCACGGGACTTTCGGAAGCGACTCAACTGTTCACCTGTCCTCGCAAACGGCGCAGACCGGTATCGGCAACAATCTGGTTTCGAGGCTATCCGTTCATGTTACACCCGGACCGGAGTGGCGCGGCTATGAAGCGCATTTCCGGTTCACCTTTTAGTATCTTATAATCTAAATTCTGCCATATTTTGGCAGAAAATTAATAATTCAACTTTGGTTCTGGCTTGTCCAGGTTAGGATGGCCATATCTGCCATAACAGGGAGGTCAGGTCCATGCCCCGTTTTCTGATGCGTATTTCATACGACGGTACCTGTTTCCAGGGCTGGCAGAAGCAGCCGGAAGGGCGGACCGTACAAGGGGAGGTGGAGCGCGCTCTCGGCGTTCTGATGCAAAAAGAGATTTCTTTGTACGGTTCGGGCCGGACCGACACGGGGGTTCATGCGGAAGCACAATATGCCCATTTTGATACACCGGAACCGGTCGACCACGCCTTCATCTGTGACCGGCTGCGTAAATTGCTGCCCCGGGAAATATGGGTTCATGGGGTGTTCCCTGTCCGTGATGATTTTCATTCCCGTTTTGATGCCCTCTGGCGTCAGTATCGATACCAGCTTCTGCTGACCCCTGATCCGATGCTTCGTCTCTACGGATGGTTCCCGGGGTATGAACTGGATCACGAACAGC
>SLHZ01000061.1 GCA_007135895.1 Balneolales bacterium
CGGGGCATCACCAAAAAGGTTACCGAATTGAACCCCATTGACTCAAGGGCATCAATCTGCTCGCTCACCGCCATGGTACCCAGCTCGGTCGCAATACGGGCCCCAACCCGACCCGCAAGGACAAGTGCGCTTATAACGGCAGCCAGTTCAATAAGCAGAGACTGGGATACAATGGAACCTATGGTTGAAGCCGGAATAAAACCGGCCACCAGCTGATAAGAGGTTTGTATGGTCATCACCGCACCGGTAAAAAAACCGGCGAGGATGATAATGGGCAGCGAGTCAAGCCCCGTTTTCACCATCTCGTGAACAAGGTTTTTGCGATACATGCCCACTTCAAATGATGAGCGGATCGCTTCATAGATCAACTTGCTGTACCTGCCTACATCAACAAATAATTGCATGGATACTTCGTTTATCGATTGTCAGAAAAACCGATAGGATTTACCGCGATCTTTTTCACTACTTTTCCAAGGTATCTTATCCTATTTTTGTTACAAGTTAATCAATTCAAAGCTATCTCCGATGATGAAATATCATCTGCTTATCATACTTTTCGTGGCCGGTCTTTCAAGTCAGACCGCGGCGGGTCAATCCAGTGCCCAGTCCTCCTACCGGTTTCTTGGTTTGCCGTCGACGGCGCGGACAGCGGCGCTGGGAGGGAACCATGTCGCGTTGGCCTCCGGTGAAAGCAGCCTGTTTACCATCAACCCGGCCTATCTTACGGAATCCGGCCACAAAGAGTTGTCATTCAGTTACTTGAGTCACCTGGCAGATATATATCTCGGCACGGCCAGCTTCACCTGGCATTCAGATAAGCTGGGTACTCTGGCAACCGGTATGAAAATACTAAATTATGGACAAATGTCCCGAACGGATAATCAGGGGGCCGAATCGGGCACTTTCGGGGCATATGATTTTGCCTGGAGCGCGGCAATCGCCCGAACCGTTTACCCGGATCTCCAGGCCGGCATTGGTCTGCAGCTGATACATTCAAGATATGACATCTACCGCTCCAGTGCTCTTGCTCTATTTGGCGGACTCTATTATCGGTTCAATAATGAATATACCCATGCCGGCTTCTCTTTTCAGCACCTGGGAACCCAGATCACGCGTTTCGGAAGTGAGGATGACGACCTTCCTTTTACTCTTTCTGCGGGTCTATCGCACCGTCTGCAGCATCTGCCGCTTCGTTTCAATCTCACCCTGCACTCCCTCAATCAGTGGGAGATCCCCGTATTCGATGATGAAGACCCCGACTTCCTGGACTATCTTTTCCGGCATGTCCGTTTTGGGGCTGAAGTACTTTTGTCGGAAAATATCCAGCTCCGACTGGGATACGACCATCTGACAAGCGAAGAGCTTAAAACGGACCGGCGAATTGATGCATCCGGTACGGGTATCGGTCTGGGGTTGAAGATCAGAGAGCACAGGATTGACATAAGCCGCGTTTCGCTGAGTGAAACCGGTGGCCTTATTTTAATCCATCTCGCCACAGGCCTCTAATTGTTCCTGGCGTCTTTTTTGATTGCTGTGATACACTTATTACATAAACAGCACTTATTTCATGAACATATGAATGACATTTTTTGCATTGCCTGAACCCGGCTGGCAACATCACAGAAACCATTCTCAGATCAAAAGCCTCTCCGTATCTTCGGTCACCTGCTGTTTCTGCTTCCCGTATTCATTTTTCGACATTGGCAATAGCATACATGGCGTTCATCTTGTTTCAGGTTTTTGTATTTTGCGGTAATAAACACTTTAAACAAGCAGACTAAGCTGGCATGATCCGATATCTTACCGCCGGAGAATCTCATGGGCCGGAGCTGACCGGTATCGTTGAGGGGGTACCTGCCGGGTTGCCACTCCGCGTTGAAGACATTGCCGGAGAGCTCTCCCGCAGACAGCAGGGTTATGGCCGAAGCGGCCGGATGGCATTCGAAAAAGACATACCCCATATTCTCTCAGGAGTCCGACTGGGGAAGACTATGGGTCATCCAATAACCCTCAAGCTCGTCAACCGGGCTCATGATAAAGACTCCGCAAACTGGCCCGTCGTCATGTCTTCGGTTCCTGTTGATCAGCATATCGAAAAAATTACCGTTCCCAGGCCCGGCCATGCAGATCTCACAGGCATCCAGAAATACCAGCTCGACGATATCCGGCCGGTTATTGAGCGGTCAAGCGCCCGGGAAACGGCCATACGGGTTGCCTGCTGTGCGATCGCCAGAAAATTTCTCGAGTATTTCGGTATTGAAATCGGCGGCCATGTGACACGAATCGGAAGCATCGGATACAAATCCTGGGAAGCTTCACGCTCCACCGCCGATCCGCTTATCATGAAAGGGGCTCGTTTTCTGGCTCAGTCTGCGGACAGATCTGATGTCAGATGCCTTGATCCGGATTTAACCTCAAAAATGGTATCGGAAATTAAAGAACGTCGAAAACAGGGGAGCTCTCTGGGCGGTATTTATGAGATTGTAGTAAGCGGCCTGCCAGCCGGACTTGGAAGCTATGTGCACTGGGATCGTAAACTGGAGGCACAACTGGCCATGTCGATTATGAGCATCCAGGCCATGAAAGGAGTTGAAATAGGACTTGGGTTTGAAGCCGGTCATCGGCCGGGTCATCAGGTACACGATGAAATTACCTGGCATAATGATCACTATGGGAGAAAAACCAACCGGGCCGGCGGGTTGGAAGGAGGCATAACTACAGGCATGCCACTGATTATTCGTGGGGTCATGAAACCCATTCCGACCATGCTCAAACCACTCAAAACGGTTGATATAATCGATCACAAAGAGCAGGACACACGATACGAACGCTCTGATGTCTGTGCGTTGCCCCGTGCCGTGGTAGTGGCGGAAAATGTAATTGCCCCCGTTTTGGCAAATGCTTTTCTTGAAAAGTTCGGGGGCGACTCCATTTCGGAAATTGTCAAACGCTACCATACCAATGACTCATAACGGGTATTATCCGTGTTGTGATCAACGGTGTCAAGAAGATCCGATACTTTTCCGAGTATGCATTATTCATTTCATTTCGTTATTCATGTCATTATTCATGTCATTACGTTCTAATACATATTCTCGTGAACATTTTCAGACTGTCCCTGTAGCTCAAACTACTATAAAACCCTCATTAGACGAGATGTTTAATTTTTTCACCCTTTTCGCAACAGGCCTGTCAAAGGCCCGGATCCTGTCACTTTTGATCCTTATCCCGGTTCTTTCCGCATCGATTGTCCATGCACAACAGCAAACACATATAGTCCGGGCCGGAGAAACCCTCTTCAGCATATCACGACAATACGAGGTAAGTGTCCAGCAGATCAGAGAATGGAATGAGCTTCCGGACAATACCATTCGGGTTGGACAGCGTCTTATCGTCAGCCCGGACACCTCTGGCCCGGATCACTCGGAAAAGCCTTCCGAACAGAAAATATATCATACCGTTGAAGCCGGTCAGACCCTTTTTCGAATTTCCCGCATGTATGATGTCAGCATTGAAGACATAAGGAAGTGGAATCAGCTCCCGGGGAACATAATTTCCATAGGTCAGGTGTTAACCATAAAAAAAACGGATTCACCAATTCCCGCAGACACTCTTGCCGAGGTTCCGGAAGACGGCACGCCGGATCATCATGATACACTTGATACGGTTGGTGCAGGACTGGCATCCGGAGAGGAAGATGCGGATACCACCGACTTGTCCGCCCCTGATGATCCCGGATTTGTCGAGGATGAAGAAACCGCCTGGTATACCGTTCGTTCCGGAGAAACCCTGTACAGTATAGCCCGAGATCATGACATGACCGTCCAGGAACTTATGGATATCAACAATCTTGATACCACGCAGCTTCCCGTCGGTTTCAAGCTTCGCATTCGACGACTGGACTCAGCACCACCCTCCGTTGCTGCCGACTGGGATTTCGAAAGCTCTCCTCAGGGCCGGTTTGTACGTTATACGCTGCGTGAAGACGATGTCATTGAACAGTTACTCCGGTATCATCAAATGGATCTGATTGAGTTTCGTGCCCTGAATACCGGTGTGCTGCTTTCCGACCTTCGGCCGGGAGACCAGGTAATCCTTCTTATTCCAGCTACCTCTGTCAGAAAAAACCCCTATCGTTCGCTTGCTCAAGACCCGCAGGCTATCAGAATGGCGGCAGATAAGTATCCCGGCGATCGCTATGGCACTACCACTACCAGCGGGGATTTGTACAACCCCGAAGCCCTTACAGCCGCTCATCCCACTCTTCCTCTGGGAAGCGTCACTTTCATCCAAAATCCGGAAAATGGATACGGGGTATTTGTACTCATCAACGACCGCACCTCAGAAAACACCGTAATACTTTCCCGCGCCGCTTTTGAGGCACTGGGTTACACCGAAACCGGAAAACGGATTGCAAACCTGAAAGAATTAAAAAGCCCGTAGAATAAGATAACCGGCCGCTATAGTCGACAGCGCTTCTTTCTTATTACAAGTCAAGTTCTTAACTTGAACGATAAATCAATATAACGAGCAATCTTTTTTCAGGGTTTTATAAAACAGCCCTCTTCCTTCTGTCGATGAAAAAGATTCGTCAAATAATGGAATAATCCCTGATGCATAGTTTCACAGGAGATGAGCAAAAGAAACAGAAAGACTTCAGCAAAGAAATTCTGCCTCATCTGGATGCCATCTACAACTATGCCCTGAAGTTTGCCGCCAATTCCGATGATGCCGAGGATCTTGTTCAGGACACCATGGTCAAAGCCTATCGTTTTTTTGACAGCTATGAAATGGGAACGAATGCCAGGGGCTGGCTCTTCCGGATTCTGAAGAACTCCTATATCAATCAATACCGGAAGGAATCAAGGCAGCCGCAAAAAGTTGACTATGATGAGATCGAGCCTTTCTATGAATCCATACGGAGCGTACAGTCCGGCACGACCGACATGGAGTCGCAGTTGTACTCCCAAATGATGGATGACGACATGACAGCCGCCCTGGGCAAGCTGCCCGAAGACTTCCGGACAGTTGTATTGTTATGCGACGTAGAGGGTTTCAGTTACGAAGAAATTGCAAACATGATGGATGTCCCGATTGGAACCATCCGGTCAAGGCTCCACCGTGGAAGAAATCTTCTCAAAGAGGAATTGAAGGATTACGCTTCAAGACGGGGATTTGGCAAGAAGTAATGTAGGGCACCAGGCGGACTCACGAGGCATTCTGCTTGCCGTTTTGGTCATCAATGGCAGTGCCACTGTTTCTTGCATTCCCGGGTTTTCTCCCCTGGGCCTGAACCGGAAACATCAAGCGAAAGGTAGTACCCTCACCCGGTGTTGACTTGTGGACAAAGATTTTGCCACCGTGGTATTCTTCAACAATTCTGCGGGTCAGGCTCAGTCCCAGTCCCCAGCCCCTCCTTTTGGTGCTGAACCCAGGGTTGAATATTTCATTTCTGAACTTTTTTTCAATACCCCGGCCCGTATCCGAGACGTCAATGATGTAATAACTGCCCTGCAGGTCCGTTCGAACGCCGACACGGGCTTTCTCCTGGTTGGTTTCAATGGCATCCATGGCGTTTTTCAGCAAATTTTCAATAGCCCAGGCAAACAGTTCCGGAGACAGGGGTATCCGTTTGTCAGAGCCGATTTCAAGCGACAGGTCAACCTTTTTGCCTGTTTGAGGCAGCCTGCGCTCGAGGTATTCTACAACGTGCCTGATCACCGGAGCCGGTCTGGCGGGTTTGAGTTCCGGAAAGGAGCCGATTTTATTAAATCGCTCGGCAACAGTCTGCATTCGTTGCAGATCGCTGGAAATATCATGGGCTATCTGAAGCGTTCCGGGGTCATTATTTTGCTCCTTGAGCAATGCGATCCAGCCAAAAAGACTGGAAAGAGGAGTCCCCAGTTGATGAGCAGCTTCTCTAGCCATTCCGACCCATAGACTTGACTGTTCAATACGCTTAAGACTGCTCAGGCTTATGTAGCCCAGTCCCAGAAAAACAGCAAGCAGACCGAATTGGACATAAGGAAAAAACTGAAGGGTTCGGATAAGTCCGCTATCGCCATAGTATACGAACTGCTCCTCAACGTGTTCATCAGCACCAAGTGTGATTCGAATCGGCTCATTCAGAGAGCCAAACTCTTCGATCAATGATGTGTCCAGCTTTCTGTTTCCGGTATTCCGTGAATGCAGTATCTCCATCTGATCATTTACAACGATCGAGGGGATCTCAAAGCGATTCTTGATGATAAGCTCCGATACGATAAAGTCAAGTGAGGCATTTGACAAATCGGCTTCCGCCCTCTCAAGTACACGAATCCAGCGGTTCCGGGTTGTCTCATCCAGCCCGGCCATGGCGGATACAGCCAGGGCAACGGCCTCCAGGTCATTTCGCGTCTGAACATAATGGGGACGGCTGTTGTACTCCATGGCCCTGGCCCACAGCTCCACGCCGGCACGCTCTTTTTCACGGATCTTTTCTATCAGTACCTGGGTATAGAGTATCGATCCAACCGCGATGATAACCAGAAAAAAGATCAGTGTCCCCTTAATCCGGTTCGACGTGCTGTTGAATAGCATGGCAATTGTCTAAGATATCAGGCTGAAGCCTTTCGCTTTTTATAGACGGGTGATGCAAAGTCTTTGATGGTATTTCTGGCAACTACACACCGTTCAACATTTTTCATGGTCGGAAGAGTAAACATGATGTCAAGCATGGCACGCTCCAGTATGGAACGCAGTCCCCGTGCTCCTGTCTTGCGTTTCATGGCCTGTCGGACCACTTCGGTCAATGCCTCTTCCTTAAATTCGAGTTGAACTCCTTCCATGCGGAAAAGCTTTTGATACTGCTTTACAATGGCATTCCTTGGTTTGACGAGAATATTGACCATGGCCTCTTCGGACAATTCTTCCAATCCGGAAATAATTGGCATGCGTCCGATGAGCTCCGGAATAAGACCGTATTTCTGCAAATCCTCCGGTTCGACATGTGTAAAAATCTTCGGATCATCTTTGTCAAACTTACTGTTGACATCAGCGGTAAAGCCCATACTTGTAGAGGACAACCGGCGGGCGATAATCTCGTTCAGGCCGTTAAAGGCGCCTCCGCAAATAAACAAAATATTTGTGGTATCTACCGTGATAAAACTTTGTTCCGGGTGTTTGCGCCCGCCTTTCGGCGGCACATTGGCCGTCGTTCCTTCCAGTATTTTCAGCAGGGCCTGCTGTACACCTTCTCCCGAAACATCCCGCGTAATAGACGGGTTGTCACCCTTCC
>SLHZ01000123.1 GCA_007135895.1 Balneolales bacterium
CCGCCGGTTAATCAATGAGGAGCTTAATTTCATGAGTAAATCAGTAAAAACAGTACGCAGATCGAAAATCAGACGAAGGGTGCGTTCCAAAATTTCCGGTACAGCGGAAAAGCCGCGTCTGAGTATCTACAAAAGCTCGAAGCATATATACACCCAGGTCATTAATGATCAGGAAGGAGTAACCATTGCCGCCGCTTCCTCTTTGTCACGGGATCTGAAGGATGATCTGCAGGGGAAACCCGCAATGGAAACGGCCGAACTGATCGGACAGGCCATCGGCAAAGCCGCCATGGATCAGGGAATAAGTACGGTGGTTTTTGACCGAAGCGGATACAAATACCACGGAATTGTCCGGAAAGTTGCCGAAGGTGCACGAAAAGCAGGATTACAGTTTTAATCGCAATACACTATGCCTAAGATTAAAAGAAAACAATATCATATAAAAGCCAGCGAACTCAATCTTGAAGAACGCCTGGTTCATATTAACCGTGTTGCCAAGGTGGTAAAAGGTGGACGACGGTTCAGCTTCAATGCCATCGTTGTGGTGGGTAACAAGGAGGGAATCGTCGGACACGGCCTGGGCAAGGCTAATGAAGTCTCCGATGCTATCCAGAAGGGAATTGACAATGCCAGAAAAAGCCTGATCCGGATTCCGATTGCAAACGGTAATACCATCCCACACCCTGTCATCGGCAAATGCGGTGCCGGTAAAGTACTGCTTCGCCCGGCCGCGAAAGGTACCGGTGTGATCGCCGGCGGTGCCGTCAAGGCTGTACTGGAAAATGCCGGCCTCCAGAATGTTCTGTCCAAATCAATCGGATCGTCCAATCCGCACAACGTAGTCAAGGCTACTATTGATGCCCTCAAACAGCTTCAGGATCCCGCTGAAATCGCACAGCGCAGGGGTGTTTCACTGAAGAAAGTCTTTCAGGGATAACGAAAGCGCCGGAGGCGACCCATTTTTAACCATGAGGCACGTTTTATGAAATTACATAATCTCACAGCTCCCGAACCCAACAAGAAAACTCGAAAAAGAGTGGGCAGGGGAGAAGGTTCCGGACTTGGAAAGCAATCGGGAAGAGGCCACAAGGGACAGAAGTCCGGTAGTGGCTATTCTCAGAAACGCGGCTTTGAAGGGGGGCAAATGCCTTTGCAGCGCCGTATTCCAAAATTTGGTTTTAAAAATCCGTTCCGGACAGAGTATGCCACACTCAACCTGGATGCCATCTCCGAATTTCGCAAAAGTGGCAAGCTTGGGGACGTCATTACTGTGGCAGATCTGATAGAGACCGGGATTATCCGGAAAAAAGAGAAGATAAAAATACTGGGACGTGGTGAAATCGATGCTGCCATTCAGGTGGAAGCTCATGGCTTCAGCCAGACCGCTGTCCAAAAAATTGAAAAAGCCGGTGGTTCCGTCACTAAAATCTGAAACATTCAATGAAGTGTGAATCCGAATGAGTTTGATTCAAAATTTCCAGAACATTTTCAAGATCGAGGAGCTTCGCAAACGAATCATTTATGTTGTGGGTATCCTCCTGGTTTACCGGCTGGGGACCTACATCACCATGCCGGGTGTGGATGCTTCGCAACTGACTGCCACTACCGGTATGGCGACCGATCTTCTTGGACTCTTTGATCTTTTTGTGGGAGGAGCATTCGCACGAGCTGGTGTTTTTGCGCTGGGTATTATGCCCTATATTACCGCCGCCATTATCATTCAGCTTATGGGGGCCGTTGTACCCTATTTCCAAAAACTCCAGCGTGAAGGGGAAGAAGGAAGGAGGAAGATCAACCAGCTCACCCGCTATGGAACCGTTGGTATCACGCTTGTTCAATCCATCGGTTTCTCCATCAACCTCATGAACACGTCACCGGAAGCCATTGTCGTCAGTAATACGGCTTTCATGATAACCGGAATGATCGTTCTCACTGCCGGTACCATTTTTGTCATGTGGCTGGGAGAACGTATTACCGAAAGAGGAATCGGCAACGGCATCTCGCTGCTCATTATGATAGGCATTATTGCCGCCTTGCCAACCAGTCTGCTTAATGAAATACAAACCAAGGACAATATCATTATCGTCCTCTTTGAACTGGGCATTCTGGCACTGGTTATCGCATCAGTGGTTCTTCTGACCCAGGGCCAGCGCCGCATCCCTGTGCAGTATGCCAAAAGAGTGGTCGGACGGAAGGTCTATGGCGGAACTACCCAGTATCTGCCACTGCGCATCAATGCCGCCGGTGTCATGCCCATTATCTTTGCACAGTCCATCATGTTCATTCCGAGTACGGTTGGCACCTTCTTTCCCGGCAACGAAACCGTACAGTTTCTCACCGCATGGTCCAGTGACTTTACCGGCGTGGCATACTCTGTCATATTTGCCATCATCGTGGTCTTCTTTACTTTCTTCTATACCGCTATTGTCATCAACCCAAAACAGATGGCCGATACGATGAAACAACAGGGAGGCTTCATACCCGGAGTCCGACCCGGTAAACAAACAGTGGAGTTTATCGACAACATCTTGTCACGCATAACACTGCCGGGATCAATATTCATAGCTATCGTGGCTATTCTCCCCGCTGTGGCGGCCAACTTCGGGGTTACACCTGGCTTTGCCATGTTCTATGGAGGAACCAGCCTTCTGATTATGGTTAGCGTGTCACTGGATACCCTGCAACAGATTGAAAGCCACCTGATGATGCGTCATTATGACGGCTTCATGAAAACAGGACGTATCAGAGGCAGAAGACGATAATATCAAGTTTAGTCCCCCGTGATCTATCTGAAAAGTGATAACGAAATTGAAAAAATGCGAGAAAGCGCCCTGCTGGTGTCCCGGACACTGGCCAGGGTTGCTGCGGACATTCGGCACGGGGTTACGACCGGAGAGCTCAACCAGATTGCTGAGGAATATATTGATCAGAAGGGAGGCATCCCGGCCTTCAAAGGTTATGGACCCTCAAAAAACAAGTTTCCTGCAGCACTATGCATCTCGGTCAACGAAGAAGTGGTACATGGAATCCCGGGGAATCGTGTTCTCAAAGCCGGAGACATCGTCTCTATTGACTGCGGCATATTCAAGAACGGATATGTCGGAGATTCTGCCTATACCTTTGTTGTGGAAGAGTGCGGGGAGGAGACCATGAAGCTTCTGAAAACCACCATGGAATCACTCTATCTGGGCATAGCGGAAGCGCGGCATGGCAAGAAGACCGGCGATATCGGTGCTGCCATTCAGGAACACTGTGAGTCCAGGGGTTACGGAGTCATCCGTGAGCTGGTAGGCCATGGACTGGGTAAAAAGCTTCATGAAGATCCGGCCGTACCCAATTATGGCAGGCGTGGTGGCGGAAAGAGACTCAGGGCTGGAGCCACCCTGGCCATTGAGCCCATGATAACCATGGGCAAACGATCTATAAAAACACTCTCTGACGGGTGGACCATCGTGACGGCAGACGGGAAACCCTCGGCACATTATGAGCATGATATTGCCATACGAGACGGTGAACCTGATATTCTGAGCACTTTTGCCTATATTGAGGAGATAACCAAAATTCAAATAGACAACCTGGCGGATCATGGCTAAACAGGAACCCATTAAACAGGAAGGCACCATCGTTGAAGCACTACCCAACGCCCAGTTCCGTGTTGAGCTGGAAAACGGCCACCAGATTCTGGCACACGTCTCAGGCAAAATGAGAATGTATTATATAAAAATACTGCCCGGAGACAAAGTAAGCGTTGAGATGTCTCCCTATGATCTGACCAAAGGAAGAATCACTTACCGATACAAATAAGGCTATGAAAACGAAAGCATCCGTTCGTAAAAGAGGGCCCGGGGACAAAATTGTCCGCCGAAAGGGCCGCGTATATGTAATCAACAAGAAAAACCCAAGAAACAAGCAAAGGCAAGGGTAAAGGGAATAAAACGTATGGCACGAATTGCAGGAGTAGATTTACCGAAAAATAAACGCGGTGTCATTGGACTCACCTATATCTTTGGTATTGGCCGCACCCGTTCTGCAACCATTCTTTCCAGTTTGGGAATTGATGTCAATAAGAAAGTGACCGAGTGGGATGAAGATGAAGTTGCGCAAATCCGAAAGGTAATTGAAAACGAGTACAAGACCGAAGGTGCATTGCGGGCGGAAGTGAATTCCAACATCAAACGCCTTATGGATATTGGATCCTATCGCGGCTTGCGTCACCGAAGAGGATTGCCGGTGAGAGGCCAGCGCACAAAAACCAATGCCCGGACCCGTAAAGGAAAGCGCCGGACAGTGGCAGGAAAGAAGATCGCAAGAAAGTAACAGTTTGAATCACCTGATTTAATTATGGCAAAAAAACAAGCAAAAACATCTTCTGCCAAGAAGAAAAAAAAGCAACTCGCCGATCCCAACGGACGGGCTTACATAAAGGCTACCTTCAACAATGTCACAGTTACCATTACCGATGGTGACGGAAATGTGGTATCCTGGTCCACCTCCGGTCGTGAGGGATTCAAAGGTTCGCGGAAGAATACACCCTATGCGGCACAACTGAGCTCACAAACAGCGGCCAAAGCAGCCTATGATATGGGCCTCAGAAAGGTTGATGTATTTGTGAAGGGGCCCGGATCCGGCCGTGAGGCTGCCATCAGAGCTCTGGCTACATCAGGTCTCGAAGTGATGGTCATCACGGACCAGACTCCCATCCCACATAATGGATGTCGTCCGCCTAAGCGAAGAAGAGTATAAATAACAACAGGTAACTCAGAAAATGGCAAGATATACTGGACCCAAGCAAAAAAGAGCAAGAAGATTTAAAGAACCGATCTTTGGGCCGAGCAAGGCGCTCGAACGCAAACCCTATGGTCCCGGTGAACACGGCAGGTCGCGGCGGATGAAAAAATCGGAGTACGCCATACAACTGGACGAAAAGCAGAAGGTGAAATATACCTATGGCATGCTGGAGAGGCAATTCCGCAATCTGTTCAAGAAGGCAAACGCCCGACAGGGAATCACGGGTGAGAACCTGATGAAATTCCTGGAGGCGCGTCTTGACAACACAGTATACCGGATGGGCTTTGCGCGCACTCGCCGTCAGGCCCGACAACTGGTGACACATCGGCATATTGTTGTCAATGGCTCCGTGGTTGGTATTCCGTCCTTCTCCGTAAAAGCAGGTGATGTCATTTCCGTCCGTCCAAAATCCAGAAACCTGGAAGTCATAGATGATGCGCTCAGAAATACATCCCGCCGTAAATTCAAATGGCTGGAAGTCGACAGAAAAAGCCTTACGGGTAAGTTTCTGCATTATCCGGACATGGAAGATATTCCCGAGAATATCAATGTACAGCTCATCGTTGAGCTCTACTCGAAATAACCCGAACAGAATTTATATAGTAATCATACGAAAATCGTTGGCCAAATGAGCACGAATAACTTGTTAATGCCAGACAGCCTGGTAGTGGAAGAGGATACTGAAACCTTTGGAAAATTTATACTGCAGCCACTTGAAAGAGGATTCGGTGTCACGATCGGAAATGCCTTTCGTCGTGTGTTGTTGTCATCCCTGCCCGGCATAGCAATTACCGCGGTAAAAATTCGTGGAGTGAAACATGAATACTCCAGTATTAAAGGGGTTTCCGAGGATGTATATGATCTTATCCTGAATCTCAAAGAGGTTCGTTTCAGGCAAATAGACCAGAGCAGCGGGCTAATCACGCTGGAAAAAGAAGGTCCCGGCCAGTTTACAGCCCAGGACATTCAGGACGCTACCGCCGAATATACCGTCTTGAATACCGGGCAGGTTATCGCAACGCTTGCCGAGGATGCAAAAATTGAAATTGAAATGCGCATGGGAAGAGGCAAGGGATATGTAACCTCGGAGGAGATGTCCCTTGAGAACGAATCGGATATCGACCTTATTCCTGTCGATGCCGTATTCACTCCGATTCGATCGGTGAAATACCATGTCGACAATGTGCGCGTAGGACAGCGGACCGACTATGAAAAGCTGTCGATGGAAGTCACGACCGACGGGTCTATTAATCCAAAAGAGGCTTTCACCATCGCCGGAAAAATTCTCAAGGATCATATCGAGAAATTTATCACCGAACAGATCGATGAACCTTTCACCCAGGAAGAAGATGAAGTCGATGCAGAAAAGGTCCGGGTTGCAAACCTCTTAAAAACAAGTATTGAAGATCTGAACCTGAGTGTACGGGCGTATAACTGCCTCAAGTCAGCCAACATCAACAGCATTGCCGAACTGGTTTCAAAAGATGAAACCGAGTTGCTGAAATTCCGCAATTTCGGACGTAAATCACTTGCGGAACTTATGGAGGTAATCGAAGAAAAAAATCTTCATTTCGGCATGGATGTCGGAAAATACCTGGATGAATAATTTTACGATCAATTAAGGAAAAAGAACTACCATGCGTCACTTAGTCAAAGGCAGAAAACTGGGCCGCACCGCAGCGCACAGAAAAGCAACTCTCATGGCACTGTCCGTGGCACTGATCAAACATGAGCGAATTGTAACTACCATGGCGAAAGCCAAGGCGCTGAGAAGCTATGTTGAGCCCATACTCACACGGGCAAAAGAAGACTCCACGCATAATCGAAGCCACGTGTTTCGGCGTTTGCGGGATAATAAAGCCACGACCCGCCTCTTTGATGAAATAGCCCCGATGATTGAGGACCGCCAGGGCGGATATACAAGAATCGTGAAACTTGGAGCAAGGGCAGGTGATGGTGCCGAACAGGCCATTATCGAGCTGGTGGATTTCAACGAAAGCAAACCGGAAACACCCGGTCGTAAAAAGAGAAGAACCCGCCGGGGCAAAGCCGGTTCCGGAAAAACGGAGCAGGTCGCCAAATCAGCCAAAGCCACAGCAAAACCCGCAAAGAAAACCCCGTCAGAGGAGATTAAGCCCGAAGAAGCGGCCGAGATCAAAGAGAAAGCCGAAGAAGCGGCTTTGCAGGAAGTTTCGGTTGAGGACACCAGTACTGAGGCATCAACGGAGGATATCGCGGAGAAGGATACTGTGATTGAGCAAGTTGAGCAGGAAGATGTTGATGCGCAAGGTGACAAGGAGAAGGAAAGCGAAGGAAAAGAAGCTGCCGATGAAATGCTCCCTGAGGCTGAAGAGGTAGAAAAGGCATCAGAAGCGAAAGAGGCGACCGAGTCGAAAGAGACGACCGAAGCGAAAGAGACGACCGAAGCGAAAGAGACGAGTAAAAAGAAAGAGGCGATAGAA
>SLHZ01000103.1 GCA_007135895.1 Balneolales bacterium
CTTCGGAAGCGGGCTCCGGAGCCTCTTTTTCCTGAGTGGATTCGGAATCTGAGCTTGATTCCGGAGTATCCTCAACGGGTTCCCCTTTCGGGGTGGATTCTTCTGAAATGATCTCTTGACCCGGCTCCGGAGCAGGAGCGAACTTTTCTGGCCTGGCTTCGAGCTCGGGCCCGAGTTCCGGAGCGGTCTTTTTTGCCTCAGTCTCAAGAACTTTCCCGGCAGCGGGTTTTTCCTCAACCGGAAGGGCTTCTATGGCAATGTGGTCGCGCCAGTCTGACGGCGGCACCGATTCTTCTGATCCGGTGGATCCCTCCGGTAAACCGGCATCTTCGGATAATAATTCACCCGTATCCGGAGTCTCATCTGCCAAATCGGAGAGCGCTTCGTCTACGTCCTCTTCCTCATGCCCCCTCACCCACTGCTTCCACATCTCGCGGAAGGCCATTCCAAGATGTGCCCCAAACCGCTTGCCGTCGCACAGCGGGGAATGGCGCACCTGTTCGCGCAGACCGGTCCGGACCAACGTCAGTGCCTCCGGATCCGAAGCAAGTTCGGCCGCCTTCCCGATGTACTCTTCCCAGTTTTTTACCACCAGATCCGGTAATCCCGCATTGACCAGGTGCGAAGCGGAGTGGCGTCCCGCAAAAGTCGGACCCGGCAGGCTCACGACCGGCACACCCATCCACAAGGCCTCACATGTGGTCAATCCCCCCGAGTAGGGCCAGGGGTCCAGCGCAACATCCACACGGTTGTAGGTGTCAAGCAGCTGCATGTGCGGAGACTGCCCCTCAAGCATGACCCGGTCCCGCCCGATGCCGCACTCCTCCAGACGCTCCAGGATACGGTCGGTAAAGATCTTCGTTGAATACTGCTTGCTTTTGAGCAGCAGACGGCTTTCGGGCACGCGGTGCATCAGCTCAGCCCAGTGGCCCAGAAGCACATTGTTCACCTTGATCGGGTTGTTGAAGCAACCGAAGGTGATATAGCCGTTTTTCTTGAAGGGAAGCGAATCCACATCCGGCGAATAATCCGGCGGTAGGAAACAGATATAGTCGTCCGGCATCCTGAGCAGCTTTTCGGTGTACCAGGGCTCCTCGCCGGACGGTGACTCATACCAGTCGGTCAGCAGATAGTCCATCGATGCGAGTCCGGATGTATTGAACAGACCTCCAACCCATTTTATGCTTATGGGAGCCGGCTCAAGCGCCACCGTGCCCAGCCGGTTGTCGGCCGAATGGCCGGAGAGCTCGACCAGTATGTCAATTTCGTCTTTGCGGATCATGCCCGCCACCACCTTGTCGCTGTAGCCGATGACCGACTGCCATTTATCCGTTGCCGCATGCAGCCGCCGTGTCACGTCGTCAACCTTGCTGTCCGTGGTGTAACAGTAGATTTCAAAGTGCTCTTTGGAAAGGTTTTCCAGTCCGAGTGTGATCATCCAGCCTACGGGATGGGCCCGGAATCCCCCGGAAATAAAACCGACGCGGAGCCGCCGGCCGGGATCGCGGTTTTCGGGCAGGGGCCGCTGCGGACGCTCTTTCGGGGCGAAGTGCCGGTCCCATTTCAGATGCTCCCGGAAGATCTCCTCCCTGGTCCGCTCCGGGTTATAGTGCAGCACCATCAGGTAGTTTGAAAAGGCCTTCACCGCCTCGGGGGTGTCTTCGAAAGCCCTCAGATAGTTCTTCTCGGCATCGCCGTAACGCGCCAATTCCTGAAGGCACAAGGCATAATTGCTGCGTAAAAAACCGTTTTTCGGAAACTCGTCCACCAGATTCTCATAGTGCTCAAGCGCCTCCTTGAACAGGCCCTGGTCTTTCAGTACCAGAGCCAGCAAAGCCCGTGTGGAGAGATCGCGCGGTTTGATTTCTATGGCCTCCTTCAGGCAGTCGATCGCCATCTGGGGCTGTTTTGCCGAGCGAAGTACGGTGGCTTTGTTGAGCCAGGCGTCCATATTCCCGGAATCATTCTCAATAACCAGATTGTACAGCTCCAGCGCCTTCTTGTAGTTCCCCTGATCCTGGTAAATCTGGGCCGCCCGCATGGCCACCTCCAAATTGCGCTGATCCAGCTGGTTGGCCCGCATATAGCTGTTCAGTGCGTCGTCAAGCCGGGCCTGCGCACGGTGGATGTCGCCCATGGTCATCCAGCCCTCAAAAAAACGATCATCCATGCCAAGGGCGGTCCGGCACGACTGCTCGGCATCGTCCAGTTGCTGCAGATGAAGCAGACAGGCCGCCATGAGCTGGTGGGTTTCGGCATTCCCGCCGCCACGGGCCAGAACCTGCTTCAGAAATGCGAGGGCCTTCGGATACTGCTTTTTCTGGTAGTAGGCCTTGCCGCCGTAATGAAAAACCTGCCAGTCCGGATTCTTCTTTTTGGACTGGGAATGTAAGAGTTTGATCGCCTGGTCGGCTTTACCGTTGTTGCCGCTTAGCATGGCGGCGGCCTGCCTGATCTGAAGATTCATGGGTACAGGGTGCAATAGTTATAATTTTGGGGTTATCACCGATGTGTCGTGCAAATAACATGCCAGCGAACCGTTTATCCTGCGAAATACGGCTTCGGCAACGCGTGGCACAATAATTGCTCATTTATTTGTTCCTCTCCACAGGTTCGTCATCTTCGGATGCGTTTTGCAAGTGAAGGTGTGTCTTTTACTTGCCACGCTCAATCCCTGTGAGAAGGGATTTTTTACCCATATAGTTTCACAAAAAATTAAGTTCCCGGGCAAAGTTGCCGATAATCCGAACAGGAAGAAATACGCACCAATTCACAGAATCATGCGCAATCCACATCTTGAATATCAACGGCAGGCCGTCATGTCGGCTTCGCCCATCCAGTTGATCGTCAAAATGTATGACCTGGCCATTCAGGCCAGCTATCGTGAAGACGAACAAAAACTGAATGACATCCTCAAGTCACTCATCAACGGACTCAATTTCGAATACGAACCGGCTGTTCAGCTTTTTCGCCTCTACGAGTACTGCATGTCCCTGGCGAGGGAAGGGAAGTTTGAGGAAATCCGGGAACTCCTTGAACCGCTCCGTGAAGCCTGGGAACAGTCGGCGAACCAGAATGGTGCACAGGCTTCCATGACCAACAACACCTGATCAGAAACCGATGACCAGCGTAGGAAATATTTTCCAGCAGACCAACCCGTACGAAAAATTTGTCCAGCAGCTTGTTGAGCTGGAAAGTCGTACCATCAATGAGCTCAAGCAGACCAAGTCGGGCCATCTGGACCGTAAACTGGCGCTTGGACAGGTCAGCTCCGCCATATCCGGTTTCACCACCAAGATCTTTGAACTCCAAAACCCCGACAACAAGGCTTTTCAATCAACCCGTTTCACCTCTTCGAACCCCGATGTGGTATCGGTTCAAGCAGCCGAAGGCATCGACCAGAACACTTCCTATAACACCATGGTCAACCGTCTGGCAACGAATGATATCGCCCTGACGGAAAAAATTGCACGGGAGAGCACCTCCCTGGCCGAATCGCACAGCGACCCGGAAACCAGCGAAGGTTCGGTCACGCTGACCATAGGCGATCTAACCGCCGACATCACCATCGATACCGTGGTGCGCGATGGGGAGGGCAACCCGGTGCTGGATGAACACGACAACCCCGTCCTGAAAAGCAACGAAGAGATCTACAACGAAATCGCCGCACAAATCAACGCGGAATTTGGCGAGGCGGCCCGGGCCACCGTCTTCCACGTAACCAGCGACGAGATCCAGCTCTCCATACAGAGTCTGCAGACCGGTACGGAGCAGCGGATCCAGTTCGACAGTGAGTCGGCTTCCGGCGTACTGGCCGATATCGTGCCCCAGATCACCCATGTGGTTCCACAGGAGGAGCTTGATGCCTCGTTCACCATCGACGGAGTCGCCTTTTCTCGTTCCGGCAATGTCGTGGATGATGCCGTGCAGGGTCTTACATTTGAACTGCACCGGACCAGCGACATCGCCACGCAGCTGACCATCGGAATGGACGTGGAAAAGGCACGGTCCAATATCGATGAGTTCATCGAGACCTATAACAGAATGAACGAGACCATCCGGGGCCATACCTACCTGAACTCCGATACCGGTATGCGCGGCACGTTGCAGAGCATGCGCTCCATCCGCAATCTGACCATGACCCTGCGGCAGACCGCTCTTGTCGGACTCGAGAATGTGGAGGAAGGACAGGTATCGCGGCTGTCGGACATTGGGATCGATTTTGAAAAAGACGGCAAAATGGTGGTCCGCGATTCCGATCTGCTCAATCAGATGCTGGAACAGCGATCCGATGAGGTGAACAACCTCTTTTACGACCAGAATTCAAGCGTTTCGCAGATGCTCGACCAGGCACGGTCATTTACCCGCGCCGGCACCGGCATGATTCCGGCCTTTAACAAAAGCATCGATGACCAGATTCGCATGGTCGATCGCCGCATTACCGCGCAGGAACGTCACCTGGAGCGATACGAACAGCAGCAACGTGAGATGTTTGCACGACTGGACCTTGCCATTACAGAGGGTCAGGACCAGTTTAACCGGGTACTGATGTTTCAGCAAAGCATGGGAATGTTCTGATGCAGGCACAACGTTACATATCATCCCGGCATGACAACAGCCACTGGCAGGATAATGGCGTCTTCATGGAGAAACTGGTCGGGCAGATCGATGGCCTGGCTGATTTAAGCCGTGAAATCCTCAGTGAGCTGGAAAGCAGGGAACCGTCCGTGGACCAGATCGAAGAACTGCTCAGGCAGCGCAGCAGGGTCATTGATACGATGCATGCCCTGAGTAGCCATATCGATATCTCCCGGATCACCAGCGAAGAACAAAAGGAGATGGCCCGGGGGTTTCAGACCTTCCGGTCCCTCCACGAAACCATACAGGAATCCCTGCGGCAATTCATGCAGGGTCAGCAACAGAAAGTCAATCACGCGGAAAGGCACCGAAAAGCCGATGACCGCTACCGTCAGGGTTCGGAAGTCCCCGATATTTCGTATATTACAGATCAGTAATTGAGACACGTCATGGATATCAAGAAAATCACCACCCAGCTCGGCCAGGCGCAGCAGACGCGCCAGAGCCGGAATACAGCCGATACCGGTGCGGTTTCCGGTGAAAAATCGAGCTTTTCCGACAAAGTGACACTGGATGGCTACTCTTTCCGGATGAATGAAATGCTCTTCGCACGGTCGGAGTACAACAAGCACGTACAGTCCGCCTTCGAGCGGCTGCCGGAGCTCAATGCCAAAATCAAGGAGTACGAAGAGGCCGTCAGCGATCCGGACAAAAATTCCGGTGAAACGGAGGTCGGCCAGCAGCTTCGCAGCGAAACGGTGCTCGAGCAGATCGCCAAAAGCATCCTTGGCCTGAGAGAGTAACACAGAGATTACGTTATCTTTCTGATATAATAACTTCCTTAATAAACCGCTTTTTTCGAACTCAACTGCCATTCTAATATTATATCGACAAGATTGCAGTGGCCACTTAGCCCTTCTTTGCAACCGGAGCAGGATGTTTTGTTTTTTTTGATTTTTCGTCTATACTATTCACTGAGTTATTCTATTATTATTATTTTTCATCGCCGGAACAGTCATGACCCGACGCATCCTTCTGCTTGACGACGACAAGCTGCTGCTTGGTTTCATGGAAGAGCATCTTTCCATGAACGATTATCAGGTCCATGCGTTCGACTCTCCTCTCAAGGCCATCTCCTTTCTTGAGTCCAATACCGTGGATCTCGTGATCAGCGATGTCAAGATGAATGAAATGACCGGCGACGAGGTGATGAGCCACGTCAACCGACACTATCCCGGCATCGGCGTGATTCTGATCACGGGTTTCGGCACCATCAACCACTCGGTCAACGCCATTCGGAAAGGAGCCTTCGACTATATCACCAAGCCCTTTACCTCCAGGGAAATTCTCTACCGGGTCAACCGCTATTTTGAAACCGCCGAAGAGGATAAAAAGCGTCCGCCAAGATTCGCCGGAACCGCCGCTGACCCTGCCGCCGAAACCGGCACCGGACCGCAACCGGGTGCTGCGGCTTCTCCGGATCCGGACAGCCCGGATAAAGCCGGCAAAACAGGGGCGGACGGGAAACAGATGACCAAAACGCCATCCGAAGGCGATTCCCGTAGGAAAAAGGACACACAAGACGCCGGGGCTTCACCGCACAAAGACCTGCGGGAAAAAGCGGGAGTCCGGATGGTCGGCGAGCACAAACATATTAAAAAGCTCCTGAAACTGCTGCCGCGCATTGCCCGCAACAACGCACCGGTTCTCATACAGGGCGAAAGCGGCACCGGCAAGGAGGTCTACGCTCACCTGATCCACCACCACAGTGACCGCGCGGGCGGACCCTATGTCAAGATCAACTGCGCCAACCTGCCCACCGAACTGGTGGAGAGTACGCTTTTCGGACACTTGAAGGGGGCTTTCACCGGAGCCATCAGCGACCGTAAAGGCGCTTTTGACGAAGCCGACGGCGGAACCCTGCTGCTCGATGAAATCACCGAAATCGATATCAATGTCCAGGCTAAATTGCTGCGCGTGCTCCAGGAGAGAGAGTTTTTACGGGTGGGAAGCCAGAAACCCAAAAGAGTCGACGTCCGGATCATCGCCACCACCAACCGCAACATCAACGAAGTGATCGCCGAAAACCTGTTTCGCGAGGATCTCTACTATCGCCTCAATGTCTTCCCCATCACTATTCCGCCCCTGCGTGAACGCCGGGAGGATATTGAAAACCTGGCCCGGCATTTCATCGACCGCTATACCACACAGTATGGCCTGAAACCGAAAAAAGTCACTCCCGAACTCCTCGGATATCTGCAGGATCAGGAGTGGAAAGGCAATGTCCGTGAACTGGATAACAAAATCCACCGGGGCGTGATCCTGGCCCAGGATAACGAGGAGATTTCCGTTCTTGATATCGAAGACCGGCTCTTCTCACGCATGGACGAAGAGATCAAAAGCGAGGTACTGGCCGATATACCGCTCATCCCCATTGAAGAGATGGAGCTGCAGATGATCAAGAAGGCTCTGGAACGCACCCAGGGGAACCAGAAAAAGGCGGCCAAACTGCTGGGCATTTCCGACCGGACCATCCGCAACAAACTCAAAAATATCGACTACGAAGGAGGGTGAGTCTGTTCGCGCGCTTTCGACAGCACACATAGTCCCGCGAGGCTGCACATCTTGTTA
>SLHZ01000042.1 GCA_007135895.1 Balneolales bacterium
CCACACTCTTCTTGTGACAGATGATCATGAACCGAATGCAAAGAAACATGCTGTTTTCGAATCTGCAATTTAAGCAAGCTGCAAAAGGAGTCAGTCCGCTGTTAGTGATCCTGATTATTTCCGTAGCCCCGCCTGCTTTTGGTCAGGACAATCCGGCTCAAGGGATCAGTCTGCGGGCGTCGTCTGGTACCGTGACGGAAGCTGGCAACTATCATTTCACAGAAGATGTTTCAAACGGCACTTTGAGCATGCCCGTCTTCGGGTCGGCCCCGGTTCGACCGGAGACAAACTCTCTTCAGAACAACCGAAGCCGGACGATCCCAGAGCTGGATCAATGTCCGGCTATGGATTGTCATGGCCATAATCATGACACCCATGATGGTTATACCATTCATTTTACCGATTATCTCTATCGGGATCCCGAGATAAGAAAGGCCTACGAACAGTGGCTCTACACCCGAAGGCACTATCCTGATGAACTGCTCGTCATGGACGAACCGCCGCATTATGAGGTGGGAGATACGCTGAGTTTCATGGTCTATAATATTGAGAAAAGCGAGACTTCCGGTGTATATGACAAGATCCTCTTTGAACTACGAGCCCTTGGCGAGGCTTCGGAAATCTGGGTCCAGCAGACCGAATATAAGCCGGATAAGGTCAGCGACCAGGTTGTGACGGCCATGATGGAAGCGCTTGAAGAGCGTACCCCCCCGCTTTCAATTAATCCCGCTCAAGGCATCATTTTGAATAACATCGAATACTTTGCCGAGGGGGATCCCTCCAAAGTGCCGGATCCGGACGGAACAGGGAGGGTCAAAATCCTGGTGGTGGATATTCAGGACGGCTGGACCGAAGAGTCAGGCGGCGGGTATGTGGCCGGTTTTTTCAATCCTCTTGATCTCGCAGGAAAAACAGCAAACCGTAGCAGCAACGAAGCGGCCATTCTCTATATCAACTCCATGCCGGGCATCTATATCGGAGACAGGCAAAGACCCATGACACAATGGCCGCTCAATACCATCGCCCATGAATTTCAGCATCTGATACAGGCAGGCAGGGGAAACCTGATCACCTTCATGGACGAAGGCCAGTCGGAGCTTGCTGAAGTTCTCAATGGATATCGCGCCAGGACCATGCGGTTTCTGAGTGATCCGGAAGAGCTGGCCGGTCTGACGAGCCTTGGAGAAAGAGATGGTTTTTTCCGCTGGCGCCATAGCACCGAAGAAGTGTTGCGGGACTACGAAAGAGCGCAACTCTTCCATAGCTACTTGTTGCAGAGAGTGGGAGCGGAAGCGATAGGCAGCCTGACGCAGAGCAGCTCGGGATCTCCATGGGTGCAGTATCAGCGGATTCTGGACAAAACCGGAGAAGACCTGAATTTCCGCACGGTACTGTCAGATTTTTACGTTGCCGGATGGCTGAACAACGCGGATTTGGATCCCGGGTATTTTGGTTTTACGGTTCCACAAGTTACCGGTGCCCGGATTGACAGACCCTCAAGACGTTACAGTACAGAGGACCGGCCCTGGGTGAGGGATCAAAAGGCCTCTCTTTCTTATGGGGGTGCCAATCTGACCGAATGGCAGGAGGTGAAGGATCTTACGCTGAATCTGAACACTTCCCCGGGTTTTATTCACTATCTGATAACCGAAACCGGGGAAAGAGAGGTTGAGGTGAATCCGGTTGACGAGGACTTTCTTTTTTTGGAAGGACATTACCGCTCAGCGGTTCTGGCCTCGGTCAATACGGTTGTTCAAACCACTGCCAACTACGGTTACCGCGAGTTTCGGTATACGGCCGAGTGGGAGCCCGGTGGCTTGCGACTTCAGCAGATCGAATATGCCAGGGCCCCGGTTGCCGGTTTTTTCCCCGTGCCGTCGGAAAGTACCAATCCTGCTGCTCCGGGTACGTTCAAGGGATTTTCTGTTCGGCTTGATTCTCCTGAAGGGGGCCGTTTTGATGGAGCTGTTGTGATACTCAACAGCTCCAATGAAGCGGTCGTTGGACAGGGAACTCTGCAAGTAAGCCTGACCACCTCGCGGCTTCACTCGGGAATGGGTACCGAAACGCTTTATGTACCGGACGAAGTGCTGGCAGAGGTCAATGTTGACTTTAGTAATCTCCGTCCGGGGAATAACGAGATAGATTTTTCGCGTTTTGGTGTGGAACTCGACCCCGATCTTAACTATCATCTTTTTTTCAGAGTCGAAAATCCTTCTCAGGATGCCCAGCTGCAGTTTTTGCTGGATGAGGGCTCCAACGATACAGCGGACAAGAACTATTATCCGGTTCGGACTATCCTGGCACAGGAGCATGAAGGCCAGCTGGGATGGCGCTATTTTGTTGGTGATCCGGCGAATCCCCAAGACAACCCTCATAAAAACCTCCTGGCTGCCTTTAATGTTCTTGTTCCGGTTGACGCAGACACCACCTGGCCGGAAATGGCGGTTTCAGACCGGTTTGAGCTACTCGGAAACTATCCCAACCCGTTTAATTCCGGAACAAATATTCGGTTTAATATTCCGGACAGTATTGAGGAGGAGGTGCCGGTTCAGCTTGATATCTATGATATTACCGGACGACTGGTTGCTACGGCTGTTAACGACTGGCGGGGTGCCGGAGTTCATACCGTTGCATTCGATGCCCGGCAAATGGCCAGCGGTATTTACGTTAAACGCCTAAGGGCAGGAGCCACGTCGGATACCAGTAAGATGACACTGATCCGGTGAGTCTTTTTACCTTTAAGAAAAGCCCATTAAGAAAACAAGGTGTTTAAGTCCGCATTATCTCCATGGCTCATAACGGAAAATGTGGCCGTCACTATTGTATCGTATGGCACCTTCCAGGCTTGTAAAGCGGGTTTGGGTTCCGGCCCGGTTCAGACGCCAGGTGGCTTCCGTATTGGGATGGTTGTGGCGGTTTTCCCAGGCCAGTGAAGCAACGGCTTCCGGAGCTGACACACGATTCAGAAAAGGTTTGGTAGAACTGGTGCGGCTGGCATGATGTCCCACTTTCAAAAGGTCGGATCGAAGAAAAGAGTCGAAGCGTTCGACAAGAAAGGCTTCGGCTTCGGCCTCCGCGTCGCCGGGAAGAAGAAAACGGGTTTGCCCGTATATGACAAGAAGGACCACAGATTGATTGTTTGGATCAGTTGCCGGGATTTCATCCGATGGAGCCAGTACCAGCATGAGTAGTGAGGGGTCTGAACCGATGTGATCTCCGGCAGTCAAAATTCTGACAGGAATGTCTTTTTCCCGGGCCAGACTCATGTAGCGGTGATACAGTCTGCTGTCATAGGGAACCGGAGACTGGTAGATGGTGTCAATGGGTATCGCTTCCATCAGGCTGACCATACCACCGATATGATCGGCATGGGGATGGGAAAGTATCACCCCGTCAAGTTTTCGGATACCCATGGCGCGAAGCTCCGGAATGAGCACCCGCTCTGCTGAATCAAAACGGGGCGTCCAGACCCCGGTGTCATAGAAGTAGTTTTTTCCACCGGGTGTCTGCAACAGTATCGCATCCGCCTGTCCCACATCAAAAAAAGTGACGGTTAGAAGTGGTGCCCGGTAGCGGTCCAGGGTTCGTTCGGCTTGCTGTAGTGTCAGAAAGACAAGGATACCGAAAAGCATGCGGGTTCGAACAGCAGGCAGTCGGAGAGAAGCAAGAAAGCCGGTCATGAAAAACCAAAGCCCAAAAATCCATGAATCGGATAACGTGATTTCTATCCAGGCAGCAGGGTGTTTGCCGACCTGGTCCACATAGCGGGACAAGGCTGACAGAAGCAGATCTCCCGGCATATTGGCCCATATAGCCAAATCCAAAGAAACTATGGATAATGCCAGGCAGAGAAACGACCAGAGAAACATGAACTGAACAAATGGTACCGCCAAAGTGTTGCTGATGGGTCCGGCGATGGAAAACTCATGAAAATAGTGTACAAGTACAGGATAAAGCCCTCCCTGGACCAAAACACTGACCATGACAAACTGAAACAGTGCACCCGTTTTACGGTAGCGATGACGTGCAGGGAGCAGGTAGCGGGTTCCTGGCAAGGTGGTTAAGATAATTATTACTGCCAGAAAAGAGAGCTGGAAACCTACATCCGTAATTAATCCGGGATCTCTTAGAAGAAGGATGAAGGCGGCAAGCCCCAAAATATTCATGGAGGTGCCGGGCTTGTGAAATAGTCTTGCAAGGATCATGAAAAATGCCATCAGTGAAGCGCGGGAAACGGATACGGAGAAGCCGGTGATGCCGGCATACATCAGTAGAAGCCCCCCTGCAAGCAGCAAGGCTGTTGTTTTGCTGCCGGTTGATCTTCTGAAGTAGGGCAGCAGAAACCATAATGGCAGCAAGATAAAGCCAACGTGCATGCCGGAAACGGCCATCAGATGAGCTAAACCGGCTCGTGAAAATGAGGTCCGGAGCTCCGGATCCAGATCGGAACGGTCGCCAAGTATAATCGCCCGGGCCAGAGGACTGTTGGGATCGGAAAAAAGAGCAGCCAGCCGGTTGCGCATCTGAACCCGGTGTCGGATCCAAAACGATACATCAGGATGTTTCTCGCACCGGAAAAGTTCCGTGACAAATATCTGGGATTGAATCCCCTGACGCGCCAGGAACTGCGCGTAATCAAACTGGTTTGGATTTCCGGGTCGGGAAGGAATGGTGAGATCACCAGAAAAAGTCATATAAAAGCCGGTGCCGCAATCCTTGTTATCCGGATTGCGGAGGAAAACTTCGGAGGGAAAAGGCTTGTGCCACTGCGGGAGATTTTGCAATGCGACGGAGTCAATGGAAACCCTCAGCAAACGGTTGCCGGAACGGGTTTTCCGATCAGAGGTCACCACTCCATAAAATATAAGGTCATCAGGCTCAAAGACATTAAGCACATGCTCTTGCGGTTGCTCAGGATTACTATGGCGATAGGAATGAAGGCCACCGAAAAGAAACAGTATGCACAGATACAGAGGATTAGTGATATAGCGGATGGTGCTGCTGAAAAGTCCGGAAAAACGGTTGAAAAGAGACCTTGGTCTGCGCAGGGTAAGCAAAAGAAAAAAAAAGAGTATGGCAGAAAAAAATACCCAGAGCGCAGTTTCTGTCATGCCGCCTGTCAGACTCAGGGGCTGATGAACCTGCTGTCCGATGACGTGATCGGAGCAGGAGGCTCTGGAAAAACCGGAAGTGAAATTTCGCCCGGCCACGATCCCGATTGAAAATAGAAGGGCAATGCGCAACATGGGATAGGAACCCGGCCGGACACGAGCTTTACCTGTTGCCATGACGATCAATTTCTATTTGCCACAAAGAGATTTTCATTGCCACAAAGAGACTTTCAGCAATCAGGTCTTACAAAAGAAATGCAGGGTACTGCGACAAACTTCAAAGCTGGCTGTGGAAAAAATCGCGGATTTCCTGAATATGAATAGCCGTATTGTTACGTATGGTAAAAAGGCGGCGATGAATGGAATCATAATCTGATTCGGCCAGAGGATCCAGTTTGAGAGCCTGAAGCAGTTGAAGCGTCTGGTTTGCTTGAAAAAGCGCTTTCTTGCAGTAGGCAATATTGGCCCCCAGTACCTCCAGATCAAATCCAACAGAATAAGCGGCCGCCAGCTTTGAGCTGAGCATGAGTGATTCCGAAATGAGCTTTATGAACCCGGGGTGTTGAAAATACTGAGGCTTGCTGTCATGAAAAAGAAGAAGGTCAGCGGCAAAATCACGAGCTTCTGTAAAAATGACAATATTCTCCATGGAGGCGTAACTGTAGAGGTGCAAGTCGTTCTCCTCGTCCTCAAAATCATCCGGGAATAGCTCGTCGAGTTCATTGAGTCCGTCGAGTTGGTCGAGTTCGTCGAGCTCGTCTAAATCATCCAAGTCGTCAAAGTCACCGAGTTCATCAACGTCCTCGGATTCATCAAGATCGTCTTCCGTCTCCTCCTCTTCTTCCTCAAAGTAATCGGTCAGGGGGAAATGGGACTCCTCGATCAGCAACTCTTCCTCTATGAAAGCATCAACGGCTTCGGCTTTGGTAGGGAACTCCCGAAGATGTTCAAGCCACCGGGGGTTCGTATTATGATCAGATTCAATAAGATATCGAAGATATTCATACCTGCGGTTCATCTCGTTAATATGAGACTCCCAGTCGAACTCGTCCCATACGGGATTGAATCTGTTATTGAAATCGTCCATGATACTCAGATACGTTCCAGTAAGCCTTTTATGATACGAGTCATTTTGGGTTCTGCGATATTGGCTGCTTCCAGGACGTCTTCGAATCGTACTTTTTCAAGGGCGTCAGGAAAACACTCGTCGGTGATGGCAGAGATGCCCAGCACCTTCATGTTCAAATGAACGGCAGCGATCACCTCGGGGACCGTGCTCATGCCAACAACATCACCGCCTATGAGTCGTAAGAAACGGTACTCTGCACGGGTTTCAAGTGTAGGGCCCGGCACCGCAATATATACCCCCTGATGCATTTTAATTCGATTTTCCAGCGCCACCAGTTCCGCCATCCTGATCAGCTCCGGGGTATAGGGTTCACTCATGTCCGGAAACCGAATCCCGAGTTCATCATCGTTGGGTCCAATAAGAGGATTGTCCCCCAGTAGATTGATATGGTCGGTGATGCACATGATGTCACCGCGACGGTAATGGGGGTTCATCCCGCCACAGGCATTTGAAATCAGCAGGATCCTGCAGCCCAGCGCATGCAGTACGCGGATCGGAAAGACAATCTGCTGCATGGAATAGCCCTCATAGTAGTGAACCCGGCCTTGCATGGCGACGACTGTTTTGCCACCAAGTGTGCCAAAAATCAGACGTCCGGAGTGGCTCTCAACCGTTGATACGGGGAAGTGCGGTATGTCGGGATATTCAACGGTTTCAACGACCTCGATTTCATTGGCCAGTCTGCCAAGACCAGTTCCCAGAATGATAAGATACTCCGGTTTCAGCGTGGTATGCTTTATTAAATGGTCGAGTGCTTCATCGCGTTTTTTTCGAAATGTGGCAACAGAGTCAATTCCAGTCATTATGAAATAAAAAATAAAGGCTTGGTTTGAAAAAGGTTTAAAAAAGATCTTTTCTAATCGGGATCATTCCAGATCATCAATTAAATCATCAAGGTCTTCGACACCCGGCGGCATGGAACCTCTAGATTTTTCAACTGGTTTTCCTGGC
>SLHZ01000222.1 GCA_007135895.1 Balneolales bacterium
GCTTTTTTCATTACGCGGGCGCTTTTTACAACCTGAGGCAGAAACATCTTGCCCTTGCCGAAAAGGTCTCCGACCACATTCATTCCGTCCATCAGCGGTCCTTCTATGACCTCCAGGGCGCTGGGGTACTCTTTTCTGGCTTCTTCGGTATCCGGATCTATGTAATCGACAATTCCCTTTATAAGGGCATGTTCGAGCCTTTTGTTTACCGGAAGACTGCGCCAATGACTCTCCCTTTCTTTTGTTTTTTCTTTGCCTGATTTGATGTTTTCGGCATAGGTAATCAGCCGCTCAGTGGCATCGGGCCGCCGGTTAAAAAGCACATCTTCCACCCTTACCAGCAAATCAGTCGGGATTTCCTCATAAACTTCAAGCTGTCCGGCGTTTACGATGCCCATATCGAGTCCGGCCCGGACCGCATGATAGAGAAAACTGGCATGGATGGCTTCTCTGACAGGATTATTTCCCCGAAACGAAAATGATATGTTGCTTATGCCTCCGCTGACATATGCCACAGGTAGATTTTTTTTAATCCACGTTATTGCCTTCAGGAAATCAATACCATAAGTATTATGTTCCTCCATGCCGGTAGCCACCGTAAGAATATTGGGATCAAAAATGATTTCTTCAGGCGGAAAGTCAAGCTTTTTGGTGAGTAGTTCATAGGCCCTTGCACAAACTTCGATTCGTCGCTCAAAGGTATCTGCCTGACCTTTTTCATCAAAGGCCATAACGATTAGCGCCGCACCATAATCGCGAACCCTCTCTGCCTGTTTCAGAAAAAGAGCCTCTCCTTCCTTCAGACTTAACGAGTTGACAATTGCTTTGCCCTGTACACACTTAAGTCCGGCCTCGATCACCTCCCAGCGGGAAGAGTCTATCATAACCGGGACACGCGCAATCTCCGGTTCTGTCATCATCATGTTAAGAAATACCGTCATCGCATTAACGGAATCAAGCATTCCCTCATCCATGTTGACATCGATGATTTGAGCTCCGCCTTCAATCTGGTTTCTGGCTATTGAAAGAGCCTCTTCATAGTTTTCCTCCCGAATCAGGCGCGCAAACTTGCGGGAGCCGGCCATATTGGTGCGCTCTCCGATGTTGATGAAATTTGTTTCCGGAGTTACATTGAGTGGCTCAAGCCCGCTCAGACGTAAAAAGGGCTTTTTGCGAGGTGGTTTTCGGGGCTGATGACGTGCCGCGACTTCCACAAAACTGGCGATGTGCCCGGGTGTTGTTCCACAGCAGCCGCCGATTATGTTCACCCACCCCTCACTGGCATAGGAGTCCAGCTGTTCTGCCATAAAGGACGGTGTTTCGTCATATTCACCGAACTCATTGGGCAAGCCGGCATTTGGATATAATGTGACCGGCACTTCTGCGACCCGGGAAAGCTCCTGAATAAAGGGACGCATTTGCTGCGACCCCAAAGCACAGTTCAAACCAACACTCAACAATCCGGTCATGTGGGAAACGGATATCCAAAAAGCCTCCGGGGTCTGTCCCGAAAGAGTTCTGCCGCTCTGATCCACTATTGTGCCGGAAATCATGACGGGTATATCCTTGCCGGTTTTTCTGCGGTATTCCAGAATGGCAAAAAGAGCAGCTTTGCAGTTCAGAGTATCAAAGGCGGTTTCTACCAGCAGAACATCTGTGCCGCCATCGACCAGCCCGGGGATCTGGGCGCTGTAGCAGGAAACCATCTCATCAAAGGTAACATTACGGTAAGCGGGGTTGTTGACATCTGGTGAAATGGAGAGCGTCTGATTGGTAGGTCCGAGAGCGCCGGCCACGAACCGGGGTTTTGCCGGGTTTATTCCGGTATAATGGTCCGCGGCATTGCGTGCAAGCTGCGCGGAAGCCTTGTTGATTTCATATACCCTGTCTTCCAGATCATAGTCTTTTTGAGAAATTGGATTTGAGCTGAAAGTGTTGGTTTCAATGATATCGGCACCCGCCTGAAGAAAGGCCTCGTGAATTGACCGGATAACATCGGGCCGGGTGATACTTAGCAGATCGTTGTTTCCCTTGAGCTCGGAAGGATGATCACGGAAAAACGATCCCCGAAAATCGGACTCCTCAAGCTGATAATCCTGGATCATGGTGCCCATGGCTCCATCCAGCACAAGAATGCGCTCAAGAAGTGCTTTTTTCAAATCAGACATAAAGTTATAAATTGTCAGGGAGTGCCTGTTCACGGATGAAGTCCCGCTCAGGCACCGAATATACAAAATTTGGAATGGCAACGTTTATTGCCTTGAAGAGATTGTTCGTTATTCCGGCTAACGCTGGTTACTTTCATGAAGCACCTTTTAATTTACCTGGTTCCTCTGGCTCTTCTTTCACTGCGAATCACAGAAGCCTCAGGACAAGTTGTTATTAACGAAATTCTGTCCTCAAATCAGACGATCCTGGAAGATGAAGATGGGGACTATGAAGACTGGATCGAGATTTTCAACACAGGTTCTGAACCTGTCTCGCTGAATGGATACGGTTTGACCGACCGCTCTGGACGCGATCATTTTTTCCGGTGGGTTTTTCCTGACACCACCCTGGGTGCCGGTGAGTTTCTTTTGGTTTGGGCTTCGGGGAAAAACAGAAGGGTGCCCGGTAAACCCCTTCACACCAGTTTTCGTATTGACCGTGACGGGGAGCCTCTCCGTCTGTCTGACTTTAACGGCGCGCGGGTCGATACGCTGCCACCAGTGGCTTTGAATACCGACTATTCGTATGGCAGATATCCGGATGGTTCCGATGACTGGCATGTCTTTAAAACACCAACCCCGGGGCAGCCAAACTCCCCGGATGGAATCGTTCGTTTGCTATCAGTCCCGGTTTTTTCACACAATGGGGGATTTCATGAAAGGGATTTTCGACTGGAATTATCTCTGGATAACGCTCCGGAAGGCGCTGTAATCTATTATACCACAGATGGAAGCCTGCCGGAACCGGGAAGTGAAAACACGCTGGTGTATGCAGAGCGCGTAACCATCCGTAACCGGACAGAAGATCCCAATGTACTTTCCATGATCCGGACCAATAATATTGGCTGGGATGATCCGTTGAACGACGGTTGGAAGCCGCCCCTGGGTCAGGTTTTCAAAGGAACGGTTGTCCGTGCACAGGCAAGAGCTCCCAACGCCGAGCCCTCTGTTGTTAATACACGGACTTTTTGGGTTGGGGAAAACCTGAAGGATCGTTACCGGTTGCCTGTTGTTTCTTTGAGTACAACGCCCGGGCATTTCTTTTCCAGTGATACGGGCATATATGTACCCGACAACTTCTGGGGCCGTGGAGAATCATGGGAGAGGCCTCTTCATTTTGAATTCTATGAAACCGATGGCAGACAAGTACTTTCGCAGCAGGCAGGTGTGCGTGTTCATGGGGGAACATCACGCGCCAGGCCAATAAAATCCTTGCGTTTTTATGCCCGTTCGGCTTATGGCACAACATGGTTTGAATATCCGCTTATTCCGGAAGCACCCGTAAATCGTTACAAGCGTTTTCTGTTGAGAAACTCCGGGAACGACTGGGACCAGTCATATTTCAGGGATGCGCTGATGCAAAAACTGGTAGAGCACACCGGAGTCGAGACGCAATATTACCGGCCCGTTATAGTATTCCTGAACGGAGAATACTGGGGTATCCATAATCTGAGAAAACGATTTGATCACCGCTACTTTGAAACCATGTACGGTATTGACCGCGAAGACCTCGTAATACTGGAGGGAAATGCCGAGATCAAGGAAGGGACTTCACAAGACCGAAAGGACTTCCTCGATTTGAGGCATCTGCTACGGCATGACGAAGTCAACAATCCGCGTATCTGGCAACTGGTAACCGACAGGATTGACATGAAAAACTTCAGGGATTACCATATTGCCCAAATCTACTTTCGAAATACCGACTGGCCTGGCAACAATATTGATTTCTGGAGAAACCGTGCCGGCAATCCTGAAAAAAATGCCGCCAAGGGTCATGACGGGCGCTGGCGCTGGCTGCTCTATGACACGGACTTTGGCTTTAATCTGAACTATTCGTACGTACAAGGAGCTGATGAGGGGGCCGGACACAACACGCTGCGTTTTGCCATTGAGGGCAACGGCGGTAACCATTGGCCCAATCCGGACTGGTCCGTCGCCATGCTGCGAGGAGCTTTGCGAAACAGAGAGTTCAGAGAAGACTTTATTCAGCGTTTTGCGGGTATGCTCAATACGGTTTTCGCCGAAGAACATGTTTTACGGAAAATAGATGAGATGTTCGAAGTATTAAACCCACATATGGATGAGCATATACGGAGATGGAGAGGACCCGAGACCAGAGAGGAGTGGGAGGCCGATATTGAGACCATGCGGACTTTCGCGCGGCACCGCCCCGACGCAATGCGTGCACATATCTCAGAACAGTTCAGTCTTTCGGGCACATTTCTACTAACGCTAAACGTCAATGATCCCGCAGGGGGCTATCTGATAATTCATGAAACAGAGATAAAGGCAGGCGCGCCTGGAATTACCGGAGAGATCTGGCCCTGGACCGGCCTCTATTTCAAAGGACTGCCTCTTCGTATCACGGCCCATGCAACGGAGGAATATCGCTTTGCCGGATGGCAGGGAGTTCAATGCGACGAGGAAGAGATAATCCTGAATACAGATCTTCATGAAATGCAAATCAAGGCACTGTTTGAGAGAAAATCGGAGGTTGATGCCCGGAAAAATGATCCGCAGGAGACCCTGCCGGGGGAGTTTAGACTGAGGTCAAACTACCCCAATCCTTTTAACAGCTCAACCCGTCTGATCCTGGAGATGCCGGAAGCGAAAAAGGTTGATTTTTATATTTATAGCATGGATGGAAGACAAGTTGGCTTCTATAGCGGAGGAAAGAAAACCTCCGGAACACATGCCATCTCTTTGGATGCCTCCACGTGGTCAACCGGCATCTATTTGGTGGTTGCCAGAACAGAAGGGGACCGCGCCGTGCTTCCGGTAACGCTGATCCGGTAGGCCTGCCGGAAACGCACAGAATCGATCTGTGATTGTATATAAAGCAAAGCCCGTCCTGTCAGGGACGGGCTTATGAGGGGAGGGTATGGTTAAAAACAGGTCCAGCACCTATTTCTTGTAAATCAAGTGCTATTTATTTGGGACCTGAGCCTATATAACGCTCCAGCCAGCTCTGGAATTCCCCAAACCAGTGAATTGAATTTGCCGGATTGAGAATCCAGTGATTTTCGTCAGGATAATAGACAAGACGGGCATCAAGGCCCTTGCCTTTGTATACTCCGTATATTTCCAGTCCGTGTGTCACAGGCACCCTGTAATCCCGCTCACCATGCAGGATGAGCATGGGTGTCTGAAAGTTTTCTGCATGAATGGCCGGATTCCATTGCTGAAGATTTTCGAGTCCATCCCAGGGGGCGCCGTTGTAGGCAGCCTTGCGGTGAAACGTGACGTCGGAAGCAAATTGCGCCATGATATTATAAACTCCTGCGTGATTTATCAGCGCCTTGTAGCGGTCGGTGTGCCCGGCAATCCAGCTCACCATGTAGCCGCCATAGCTCGCCCCTGCCGCTGCTGTACGCCGGGCGTCTATATAGGGTTTTGACTCCATGTAGTCGGTGGCTTTCATGATGTCCCTGTAGGGGAGTTCGGAGTGTGCGCCATGTATAGAAACGGTAAAGTCCTGACCGAAACTACTGGAGCCGTGAAAGTTTGGCATGGCAACCACATAACCCATCGCGGAAAAAACCTGTGCATTCCAGCGGAAGTGGAAGTCATCGCCAAAAATACCATGGGGCCCTCCATGTATCAGCACCAGTAGGGGCCATTTTTTTTCCGGATCAAAATCAGGCGGATATACCACATACATTTGAACGTCGGCATTATTCGCTCCTTTGTAAATGACGTTATCAACCGAGCCGGTTTTGATGCCGCTCATTATTTGTTGATTAAACTGTGTTAGCTGCTCGGGTTTTTTTCCATTGGTTCGTATGCTGTAGAGCTCCGGGGCCCGGGTGAGGCTGCGGTGAACAAAGACCAGGTTCTTGTCGGCAAGAACTGCTCCGGTATTGGTTCCGCCCCGCATAATCTCTTTTACCCGTTCCGTACGGGTGTCGAGAGAAAAGAGCGATGTTTTCCCACGATCCTGCGCGACAAAATAAACCTGACGGCTGTTATTTCCCCAGACAAAATTTCCCGGCGAAAGGTCAATGTCTTCATGAACGACCTTCTCAATAACCCTGCGCTCTCCATTGTCACGATGATAAAAAACCATTCTGGTGCGATCAGCATAGAAATCTGTCCGACGCTGTTTACCGTATAACAGGGTTTTACTGTCCGGACTGTATACCGGACTCAAGTCGTTTGCTTCGTTATGGGTGGTTATGTTGACGAGGTTTCCGCTGCCGTCAGCCGGAACCAGGAAGATATCATAGTTGAGATATTCGTAGGGTGGTGGATTGCTGTTTGCCGAAATCGCCAGCTCCTGCCCATCCGGTGATATATCATATTGAGCAGATCCCATCATGGCAAAATATCTGCGAGATCCCGGCATGAGATCCGTAATATCTCCACTGTCCACATTCAGTTTGAAAATCCGCGGATAACGCCCGTCGGTCAGCCAGCGATCCCAATGCCTGTAGATTCGGTTTTCTGTTACCTTTGCTGTGGTTTTCTGTTCTTTCTCCTTTTGAATCATCTCACCCAGCAGTTGAAAGTCACCATTATAACCGGGAATTACCGAGGCAATAAAGGCGATATGTCTGCCATCCGGGAACCACTTGGGATCCGATACAGCGACGGGAAGATCGGTTAACTGAAGGGCTTCCCCTCCATCGGATGCGATGATATACAGTTGCGCCGGCGCACCATCACGCGTTGAAATAAAAGCGATACGACTTCCGTCAGGACTCCATGCGGGTTGCCGGTCTGAGTTTTGACTGGTGAAACGCCTGGGCTGAGAGTCGTCCAATGACTGGATATAGAGGTTGGTAAAGGACCGGTTTTCATCCAGACAATAATGCGTTACCGGAAAAACCATTTTCTTAGCGTCGGGGGATACCGAGCCGGTTGCAACACGCTTCAAGTTCCAAAGAGTTTCTGGTTCAAGCTTTTCTCCTTCTGCGTAGGCTTTCGGTACAACTGCAATGCATAATATTATGGCGAGCGTTAAAAGATATTGAAAGATGTTTGA
>SLHZ01000142.1 GCA_007135895.1 Balneolales bacterium
CGGTTCCGGGTTCAGTCACCCCAGGCCCGCAACACTTATCATTACCGGATCCGGCCTGTGGAAGCTTCCACAGAATTTGTCCCGGTCAATTTCATTGTCGAGCCATCAGGGGCAGAGCTTTTCATTGATGATCAACAGGTTCCTATCGGACAGACTGTTCGTATGGAACCCGGTCCGCAGACATTGCGAATTGAAAATCCCGGTTATCGGACTATTGTCGAAGAAATCATTATAAGCGTCGACAACACTCTTTTCCAGTACACCATGGATGAGCTCTATGAAATACCGGTAACCATTCGGAGCAATCCTTCAGGAGCAACCGTCTATATCAACACACTGCGGCGCGACCGGGAAACCAATTTCCAGGACTTTTTCTACCCGGGTGAATATCTGGTTCGTCTGACCAAAAGCGGCTATCGCGATGCCGAAATGCAGATTAATGTCACCGAAGAGGGACCCAATGATTTCATGATTGAAATGCAGCGTTTTGTCGGCACGCTTTCTCTATCGGTTGAACCGACCCAGGCACGGGTTCTCATTAACAACAGGGATTATTCCGGTCAACAGGATATTGACCTGGCACCTGGAATTCACCGGCTGATGGTTCTGCGGGAGGGATATCATGATCATGATGAGCGAATCGTGATAGAAGAAGGAGAGCAACTGGTCAAATCCGTTCAGCTGAATCCCAAAACCGGTGTACTTATTTTCACTATTGAACAAGCTGATGCGCTTATTCGGCTGTACAATCAAGATAACCAACTGGTGCAACAGTGGAATGGGATCAATCGGCTTCCGGATTTGCCTGTGGGTCTTTATCGATATACCGCCAGTCTGGATGGTTATCCGGAATTAGCGGGTCAACTCAGCATCCGGGATGGTGCCACTGAGCGTGTCAACGCCAGCTTCGACCAGGTGGCCCATGCTATTGTTCAGCCGGAGGCGCCCCGGGATGACCAAGCGACACTTGAAGCGGCCCGTGCGGCAGAAGAAGAACGCAGGCGACAGGAGGAAATAGCGCGGCTTGAGGCCCAGCAACGCGAAATGCGGGAACAGGCAGACCGACGCATTCAGGAGCAACAGGAAGCACAGCGCCCGGCACCTGATCCCCGATCTCCGGTACCGCCGGCATCGAGAGGTTTTTCAGCCCCGAGAAGCTTCAGCGGACTCACCATCTCCTACACCGATTTTTGGTTGAATACCGAAGCTTTTGAAAATAATGTACAAGAACGATGGGGAATAACCCTCGGAAGGCTCCGCACAAGTCGGTTCCTGGCCATGCGGACCCACATTGGATACGGAAGACTCGATCTTTACGAATTGACGATGAGCCAAATCACTCAATCTCAAGCCGAAGACCACATTAATATGCTTCTTTATGGGCTGAAAGCAGGTCTGAAGCTGGGCTTGGGACCTTTCAACCTGTATGGCCTGAGCGGTGTAGAAGGTACCGTCATGTTCCACGAGGCTTTCGTGGATGAAATGTACCACATGGCTGATGCTGTCGCCGAAATCGGTTTGCTCTTCATGCCGGACAAGTGGTCGGTCGGATTTCGCGGTAGCATTAGCGCACCTTTTGATACCCAGGAGGACTTTTATCAGTTCGCCCGGATCGAAGTTGGAATCATAATCAAATAAACTGTCAATCGGCCCCATATGCACCGCAATACATACTCTAAGTCCTGGCTGGCAGCCATCTTGCTCTCCGCGGTTCTTTTCAGTTGCTCCGAACCCGATGAAGTGGTCTCGAATCTGTTTTTTGAAGACACTCCAAAAGTCTTCGATAATCTGAGTATCACGATGACCCGGGTCAACGGCTGGCTCTATGATGGCTACCCGCTCTATGGCCTCGACATTTCCATCCGAAACCTGAATCAGGAATCCATTGATTTTTTCTCGATCTCCATACACTCTGTTTCACCTGCTACTCATCTGGAAGAATACTCCGATGTGACCCGAACCCTGACCGGACTTCAACCTTCTCAGACTCAGAAACCGACTACCGGCTATTACCTCTTTGCCGGCACCGCGAATCAGATCTATATCGGGAATTTCTACGTTTTTCTCAAACCTGCGACACCGGCCAATACCGATATCCAGGTAACATTCAACGTATCTCTCCAGTACGACGGCAAGCAGTTCGATGCCCAGATCGAAAAGAATTTCCGTACTCTGGCTTCACTGACACCGGTTCAAAGTTTTAATTGCGGTGAAAACATAACCGTGACCCATCAAAATACGGATGGCTTTTCTCCCGTTTCCATTACCATTACCTACGGCACGGTGGAACACCAGGGGAAATGCTGGCTGGATCGCAACCTGGGTGCGACCACACGGGCCAGTTCTGCCTCGGACAACGTCAACAGTTCACGCGGCTGGTTCTGGCAGTTCAACCGGCGTCAGGGATTCCGGTACTCCACTTCCAGGATACCAACAACCTGGCCAACTACCAATCCGCCAGGCGGTAATTGGTCCAGCACCAATGACCCGTGCCAGGCATTACTGGGTGACGGCTGGCGTATTCCGTCCACCACGGATTGGCAGGGTGCCATGAACTGGAGCCCGGCCAGCCGTTCCGGTGCTTTTTCATCACCCTTGCGTCTCCATACACCAGGGTATCTGACATCAACGGAAGGCGAGCTCATTGCCGTCGGAGAAGTTGGAGCTTACTGGGCAACAACCGAAAATAATGTCGACGAAGGCGAGGGATTGTATCTCGATGTCGATGAGGGTGTCATTATCAGGGCAAGCAAACCATTTGGACTGAGTATCCGCTGTGTCCATTAGGCCGGATCAATACATCAGAATCCAGACCGGAGCCCGGCCACGATACCTTTCGGCCAAATCCTCAATGAGCTCATTGCTCAGCAAATTCTGTCTTACCTTGTCTATCTCGGGAGATAAAAGGGCTTCTATCTCTCTTCGCTCGGTGTTGACGATCAGGACATAGCTCCCTTCCACGTTGTCGACGGCCTGACGGGAACCAAAACGCAACCGGTTCTCTCTCTGGTAGTGATTCAAGCGTGCCATGGTTTCATTATAGTTGCGACTACGCTTGAGTTCCTCAACCATCTCGCGATGTCGGAGAGGCACCGTGAAACGCAATACCGGATCGGCAGCGCCGGCTTCCGTTTCACGCGCATCAGGAGCTGCATCGGAATCGGGACTTGCCACAGGGATCTCCTTTTCAGTAGCAGTGGGAGCCACAATCTCTTCCGGACTTTCTGACGCTTTGTCCGGTGGAGCAGCCACCATCAGGCGGCCGTCGGGATGCAAGTCGCGGCGGGCGATCAACCGGTCATCCCGGTTGACCCGAAGGGTGATCGAGTGAACCTGTTCCGGATGGTCAAAAACATGGCGCGGAGATGCCTGGTTGGATCGGCGGCCATCCCCGAAATCCCATTGCAAGTCCGAGACAGCAAGATTCTGAATTTCCGGCTGGAATTGATACCCGCCTGTACCCAGTCGGATAACTGAAAAGTCAAGCAGGATCTCCCCGGAAAAATCCACGGTAATTCTTCTTCTGACCTGTGGCAAAACCTGTTCGGCCAAAGCCCTGAGTTCCGGGTCTGTACCGGCATACCTGGGTTGAAGCACCACCCTGTAGGTGACCTCAGGAGCATCCGGAAGGACATCGACAAAGAGCTGCGCCCGGCCATCGACCACCTCAAGCATGCCGTAACCGGCTCGATCAAGCCCAATCATCAGGTTATTGACAGGATGCCCCTGGCTGGTCAGCTCAAGCAAGATATTCGTTTCATCCATGGTTCCATCACTGAACACTTCCCCTCGCACCACTCGGATTTCCAGGTCATCCATCCAGTTACGAAGCCGGTTCCGGGAAAAATCGGCGATATCCGACTCCGCACCATGCAATTCGGCACTGGTATAGATGGGTGCAGGATAAAACTGGCGCTCAATCAGCAATTCGGCATAACCCGATGCGGCCTGTTGCAGGCTTGCCGTGTTCTCCGTACGATAGACCTGGTTCAACAGACTGGTGAGCCGGTTTCTTTCAATATCCAGGGTTCGTTCATAGTCTTCTTTGCTGATATAGGCAATCGATTTCCACGTTTTATCACGGCGTTCCAGATTCAGGTAATTCAGGCCACGCAGTTGCATCCGGCTCATGGAGCGGGTGCGTGAAGCAAACTCACTTCGAAAATCCTCTTCGGTTTCATGAATTTCCGACCGCATCTCGGAGTCAATCACCACCACCAGTTTTTCAATCAGGTCGACCCGTGCCGACCTTATCGCTTCTTCCCGGGTGACAGCATAGCCTTCGCCATAGTGATAGTTGCCGGAAAGCATGATTTCGGCTTCGGTAATTTGCGCCCGACCTTCATGTGCCAGCAGGAGGCAAAAAAGCAGAAGCAGTAGGGAGAAAGTGCCTGTTTTCATAATTTCTTTCGGAAAAATTGTCCGAATTAACGTAACAAGCCGAAATTCCGACGCATGCGGCCCATTCACCACAATATACCAATATAGGTTGAATTGTCGGAAAACGCATCTTGTTGCAGACGAACCTCATTTACCGATGCAAAAACTAAAAACCCTCTTTTCCCGATAAACTTGGAAAGTGTTAGTGAAAGTTTCCGCAATAAACGCACTCCCCAAATTTTTTCTGCTTTCCTTACAACGTATATATTTTTCATTAACAATAAATTATAGCGTATAGTAAACAATCATGACTGACCTTGAAACTGACGCTAAAGAGTCCAGGATAGTCTATTTAACCTGGATTGGAAATCTCTCAGATATACAATCAATTCACCGAATGCTGGGGCGTCTGCATGAATCATACTCTCCCTCATATTGCCATAATCTTTTTTCCACTGGGATTGCACATCAACCGGTGGGACAAACTGAAGAAACTTTGGAGCATGCCGTGAGTAATCAATTCCAGATAACTTGATATAACGCGACCTGTGATTAACGATAGTTCGGTATAAATCAGGATCTTTAAGGGCAACATCACAATGAGGTGTTTGTGATAACCTGTAGATATCGTAAAGGTGTCGGCTTAACCGATCTACTCGCCGCTTGGCAGGAGGTCGCTGATGTTCCTCGTGTAGTAAAAAAATCTTTTCAAGAAGTGTTCTCTCAGCATTCACCACTGGAATGTGAATTGGTTTATCAGCGAAGTCTTTACCGGGGAACTGCTCACCAATATATGAGCAAATTGGTTTATCGGTATATGGTTCTCTTAATGAACGGGATCCCACTTCCAGTAGAACACCCGGCCTTAAGTAAGTTTCAAGTTCCGTCAGTTTGGGATAGTATATTTCAAGAATAAGAGGATCCTGGTCGATATGCTCAACCTCTGCTACTTGTATTCTCACATCTGAAAAACCCGATGATTTAAAGGCCTCTTGCAGCTGACTGCTTAACTTTTCGGATATGAAGTCATAGGATGCTCTTCGTAACCTGCTAATCTTTTTTTTCTCCAACTCACCGTCAAATCCAAGAAAACCCCTATCCAGAGCAATATCAATATCCTCAGAAAAGCGCTCTATCACTTTCCATCCTTTACTCAGCGATGTTCCGCCTTTAAATACCATATACGAAGCACTTGGAAGCGAAAAAACCAGTCTCAATGTTTGGACAACCCACCAATCTTTCTCAACCGCATAGGGTGGTACACCGATTATTCGGGCGGTTTCTTTAAAAATATTTCTTTGAGTGTCATTGGATAGTCCTTGCCACTCTTTTAAGTATATTGATTCCTTCATGATTCTCTCTTTAGTCCAATGATTTCAAAAGTTTACGAATCCACACAGGGGCCAGTTTGAGATCATGCTGCAGGTGCCACTCTTTTTCTTTTTCCAAAAGGGCGCGAATTTTCACTATTTGCTCTGTCGTCACTTCATCTTTACCAATAGTTCGCAAGGCCTGGATGGCCAATTTACTGATTTCACCTTTGGCAGCTACATTTTTGGCCGATGCTCTTTTGAAGGTGATGACCTGCTTGCCTATAGTTACTTTGCGAGCCGATCCATCGGTGTAAAATACAGCGTTTAGAGGAACCTGCGACGTGAGGCCGAGTTTGTACAGTGCATAATTGCCCGTTGGGACGATTCGCGCCTTGTCTCGTCGTGCCAGAGCACTTGAAATCTCATCAATGTCAGGGAATACGGTTCCGATTACCGGATCTTCCTTAGGCCTTGTATAGATTCCGGTTGCCATGCGAACAAGTTCTCCGGAGTGAACAAGTCGTTCCAGTGCCTTGCCGGCTGTTTTGGAAATGGCAATACCTGAAAAACTATTCGGGAAAAAAAGCGTACCCCTCCTTGCTTTTTTTATTTTCTTAAGTATTTTATGTTCAATGCTTTCTGACATATTTTTGCTCGCTATTTGTCGCAAATATATGCAAAACTTGCGACAAATACATCATATGGGCTTAGTAATGTTCATTCTGCCCTTTTATAGGATAATGATTGGCCAGATCCTGTTTTTCACAGTGATGACGATAGAAGCTTTTTTGAGGTGGAGTTTTTTATTCATCCGGCGTTCGGGGATAAATCAGATAACCTGTTAACGGATGATTCAGATAAAAAGCTGAGTTCGTTGTAAACTTTCAGGAACATACTGATAGTATTCATAAGTAATTTAATAACAATAAATAAGAGGCCTATGATTTACAACGAACCCTGGTTCGTTGTAAGTTCGGAATAAAAGTATCTTAAAACGAATTTATTGGCTCGCAAATCATTATTATATATAAGCTTGTTAATATTTTTTATTCCGAACAAAAGCTTGTTAAAAAGTTCGGAATACTTTTTAATATTTGTCAGTTGTTTTGGAATGTGCAATGCATGCAAAACTATCCGGGGAAAAAGCGTGACCCTCCCGGCTTTTTTTTCTTATGTGATTCATGCTCAATGCTTTAAGACATATAAATAGTAATAATTTGTCGCAAATATATACAAAATATGCGACAAACTACTGGCGAGATCAAAAATCAGAAATAAAAATTGGGAATCAGCACTTGTATGCATAATATCAGTTTAAGCCTGATATCTGTACTTTAAAAGAAACCTTTCAGTTGAGCTTCTCTCTGCAAGTAGATACTTTTCATACTTCATAAGTCAGTTTTGAACTGATAAAAAAGATATGAGTGGTAAACTAATCTCAAAACAATCCGGCAAACTGCTTTCCTGGTTCAATCAACAGAATCAGGCGTGCTTTAC
>SLHZ01000312.1 GCA_007135895.1 Balneolales bacterium
CGAATAGATCGGCCATGGCGGCATGGATAGTGGGCTGCATGGAGATGGCATCGCCAACGGCTACGATGACTCGTTGCAGCTGTGGAATATCGTCGCGATCGGCCAGCAGGAATACCGGTTCCACATAGACGAAGGAATTTTCTATGGGCACAACGAGCAAATTACCCCGGATGACACGCGATCCGCGTTGATCCCAAAGGGCCAGCTGTCGTGAGATTTCAGGATCCTGATCAATGCGAGATTCAATCTGTGCGGGACCATAGATAAGACGGTCCTTGGGCAGCCGGTAGGTGACCAGCTCTCCGTAATGGGCGGGGTCGCAGCGAGCCGCCATCCAGGCAATCATGTTGTTGCGCCCATCGGGAGTAAGTGGGCTGATCAGCTTAAATTCCATCCCATTGGTTTTCTTTCCCGGCAGATAGCCCAGCACATAGTAGGGCTCCATCATGATCCGGCGGCCGCCGTATTGTTCGAAAGGTCTGCGCCAGCGGTCTTCGTTGTTGTAGAAGACCCTTGGATTGGTCATGTGGTAGCGACTGTACGTCTCCAGCTGTACCTCGAACAGGTTGACCGGATAGCGGAAATGCCGGTCCAGACCCGCCGGGGCTTCCTCAACCGGACGCAGTAGGTCTGGAAAGAGACGCTGGTAAACCCGGATCACCGGATCCTGGTCATCGACCACATAGTAATCGACCGAACCCTCGTAGGCATCCACGACGATTTTGACCGGGTTACGGATATAGTTAAAGCCTCCGAACGGTTCGGAATAGGGGAACTTTGACGAAACGGTATAGGCATCCTGAATCCACAGCAGGCGCCCGTCATGAACAACCAGATAAGGATCTTCATCAAGGACAAGGAAGGGGGTAATGCGTTCAATGCGTTCCTGGACGCCCCGCCAGAGCTGGAGACGGCTATCCGGGGTAATGTAGTCGGAAAGCAGAATGTTGATTTCACCCAGTTGCCACGCGAAAAGCAGACGATGCCACCAGGTTTGGAACGGTATCCCTCCCTTGCCCGAATAGTGGTGGTAGACATTGGCGTCCCCGGAGGGATAATGCAGTTCTTCGGTTCCGGAATTGACGATGAAATAGCCCTCGCTCCGGAAACCGTAATAGAGTGCGGGGTTTTGAAGGAGCAGGTCAGGATGGGTTACCGGCGGCAGATCCCGTGCCAGGAACAACGGTTCACCCTGCCGGTTGGTGCGGTTGACCGGACTCATGGCAATACCGTAACCATGAGTGAACTGAAGGTGTCGGTTTACCCAGGTATTGGCCGCACCGGGAAGCTGTGTGGCCAGTTCACGTGCCGAAAGCATTACCTGCTGGGTTTGTCCGTCAATGGGATAACGGTCGATACTAACCGTATTAAAACGATAATAGGGTCGTATTTCCTGAAGCTGGCGATAGGTTTGAATCAGCAGTCGATGGTCCCAAAGCCGGATGTTGTCAATAATCTGGTGGTTGTTGCGGATGTCGCTGACGCGCAGCGTATCATCGGCCGGATAGTCAATTTCGGTCACGTTATCTAGTCCGAAAGCCAGCCGTGTCATTTCAATATTGTTGGTAATGTAAGGGGCTTCCAGCTCCAGTTCGTTGGGGTTCACACGGAACTGTTGTACGGCGGCTGGCAGGATGAGGCGTCCGAATAACAGCGAAAGTGCCGCCAGGCCGGCAACGGCCATCATGACGCGGTTGAGCGAGATCCATTGGCTGATCAGCAACAGGATGGCAACGGCAAGAGTGAGCAGGGACGCGACCCAGAGAGCGGGCAGTTCGATGGTGTGGTGGACATAGCCGGCACCGTAGACCACGCCATCGGATCGAAACAGCAATTCGTAGCGGGAGAGAAAAAGTCCGGCGGATAAACCCGCAAGCCAGAGAGCGGCATTCATTTTAATATGCAGCAGGGCCCCGGAGCTCATGCGCAACCCTTCGCCCGGCCGGGCCGAGATCAGGTCGCCAAGGAAATAAAGGATTACAAGCAGGAACGTAGTCAGAAAAACCAGCGCGGTAATGGATCCCTGAATAAGATTGAGCAAGGGAAGCCGGAAGAGGTAAAAGCCGATATCCTTGCCGAAGACGGGGTCTTCGGCGCCGTAAGGCTGACTCCAGAAAAAGCGAAGGGCATCGTCCCACCGGGTGGAAAGGGATATTGAGAAGATGAAGGCTACAATCAGGGCGAGAAAAGTAAGAACCCGAACCACCCATTTCCTTCGGTTCAAAAAAGGGATCTGCAACTTCAGGTTCCCGATAATCATGGTGACCAGGGGTGATTCCGTGATTCGGGAGGCCAGAATGCGGAAATTGACCATCAGATAGAGTCCGGCAACCAGAAAAGATGCTGCAAACATCAGGACCCGGGCACTTTTCAGGACAACGAATACTTCACTGTACTGCAGTTCCCGAAGCCAGAGCCATTCCAGTATCCAATTGGAGAAAGCCATGAGCAGGATAAGAGGTATGATCGCAAGTAATACGATTTGAAGTATTCGTACAGGTTTCATGGCATCTGGGTTATTTTTCCTCTATGACATCGGCCAGGGTAGCATCTTTGGTGTAAAATCGTCCCCATTTAGACTCCGGATCGTGTGGTGTGAGCAAAGATACGACGATCAGTACCAGGATGGAGGCTGATGCGGCAGGAAGGATGATATATTGTTCGTTGAGCAGTTGCTCTCCGGTGGTGCTGGTCAGCACCGCGTTGGCAATGGTAATGAAAAGGGTGATTCCCATTCCGGTAGCAATGGAAGCGACGCCTCCGGCCACGGTCACCCGTTTCCAGAGGAATGCCGCCAGCAGGGCGGGTGTGAGACCGGCTCCCACCATGGTATAGGCAGTCAGAGCCATGGCCAGAATGGTTTGAAACTGTGTTAGCAGCAGATAGGCCATGAGTCCAAGCAGCACTACCATCATCCGCTGGAACAGAACGATAAACTTGCCGTCGGCATTCGGATTAATAAAGCGCTGGTAGATGTCACGGGTGAGATTGGTCGATGGCGTGAGCAGAAAGCTGTTGCCGGTCGAGGTGATAATCGCCACCGAGGCCATGATCAGCAGAAGGCCGACCACCAGTGGGAGGCCGACTTCGGTGCTGTACCGGGCGGTATGAAGGATGATTCGTTCCGAGTCGCCGCTGGCCAGGAAAAACTCGGATGTCGCCGGCAGGTTGTTGAAGTGGCTGAAGGCGAAGATCGCCAGTGAGGCCAGGGCCGTTTCCACGATGATGGTGCCCACGACCCACCACATGACAGCGGTTTTAGCGGATTTTTCGTTACGGGCGGAAAAGAATTTCTGATACATGTTGGATTCGCCCAGCAACAGAAAGAACGTGGGCAGGAAGATGCCCATGGCCCACCAGAAGTTTTTTTCACCGAAAAGTGTAAAATAGGATGGATCAAGGGTAGCCGTCAGATATTCGGCACCGCCGATATTCATGTAGACCAGGGGAACGGCAATAACCACGGCAACGGTGATCACCGCGCCATTAATGATATCGACCGAGACGATCGAGAGCATGCCCGCAAAAGCGGTGAAGATAACGATGAAACCGGCTGTGAGTAGAACCCCCTGCCACTCCGGAACCCCGGCAACCAGGTCCAGAACAAACCCGCCCGCACGAAACTGGTATCCGACGATGGTGGTATAGGCGATGACAATGACGATGGTGCCCAATATCCGCGCCCATTTGTTGTAGCGAAGTTCCAGGATGTCCGGAACGGTGAACTCGGCGATCCGTCGGACCCGTGCCGCAAGGAAAAAGACGATGACAATAGCCACCCAGGCTCCAGCGGCCATCCATAGTTCGGAAAAACCGATATTGGCCGCAAGGCCAGCCCCGGCCAGCAGGCTTCCCGAGCCCATCCAGGTACATAGCAGGGTTCCAACCAGTTTGGTCGTTGAAACCGACCGGCCTGCCACCATGAAATCTTCCTGGTTTTTTACCAGAAAGCTTTTCCAGATGGAAATGGACATAAGCACGACCAGGTAGCCGATAACTACAAAAAGAAAAATCACGTGTTGCTCTCCTATCGTTACGTTTTCGGTATGTATTTACAGAAAAACAAAAAGACCGGGTTGGTATCGCTCCCGCCCGGTTTCATCGTCAGCTTCATCGGCAGGAAGTTCCATGGGCTGCCAGTTGATTTTCCGGTGAGTCCGGGTCCCTGTTTCAGACCTTCCGGGCCGAAAGAAAAGTCCAGGCTTCACCGAAAGAAGGAACAAAAACCTGTTGCTCCGAAAAGTCACTAAAAAACGGCTTCAATGCGGAATAGATGTCATTCATGATCTCTTCCCGACGCACACCGGTCAGCTGATCATAAGATTGTGTTCCGCAACACTGCATGTTCAACATTCCGTTGCTGTGAAGTGCGTTCGCTACTTTTTCCATCAGTTCCTGCAAAAACTCCCGCCGGGTCTGTTCCTCCCGTACAGGATCAATGGTCAGATCGTAGATAACGGCATCGAACGGTTCCGAGTCGCCAAGATATTCAAAAACATCCGCAATTACGACTTCTGATTTGGGATCTTCAAAGGCATTGCCGCACAGATCCGGTAAATATTTTTTTGAGAGCCGGATTACCTCACTGTCGATGTCGATCATCAGGGCCTTCTCAAGCTCCCGGTTCTGTTTCCTGTCGATATCCAGAAGCTCCTTCATGACGCCACCGTCACCGCCACCCAATATGGCAACTCGCTTCCATTTGCCCAGTATGATCAACGGGCTGGTCATGGCGACATTATAGGAGTGGTCTGATTCGGAAATCTGCAGGTCACCGTTGATGAGGAGCTGATTCCCGAAAACGGGATGACGGGCAATTTCAATAAGCTGATAGGGGCTCCGGACTTTTTCGATTACATCATTCGTTGGAGTATGCATAAGTCGGTTGCGTTGATAATTGTGAGATATGCGGTTCGCGCGGCATATCTTTCCATGTTTCTATGGTTGATTCAGGTCTTGGAGATTGCGGTTTGAGGTTGCGAACAGATAATATCTCGTTGCGAACAGATAATAACATCGATAAAATAATTGTTTTTCATCAAAACGGAATATCGAATGGTGTCAATGTTGCCGGAAAGTATCAGCTTTGTGCGAGTATGTGTATTTTCAGAGGAATGTCTTCAAATGCACCATTTTCCTTTGGCGTTCCTTTGGCGTATCGTCAAGAAAATGTCAAATAACGTCATTAAATGAAAAAGAATAAAGAAGCGATCGGTCACAAACCACCCATAGCAGCCATTGCAACAGCGATGGGAGAAGCCGGTATTTCGGTTATCCGCGTTTCAGGCCGGGGTGTATTTGACATTATTTCGTCTGTTTTCCGGGGGAAAAGCCTGGCCGGTCAGGCAAGTCATACGGTCCACTTCGGGCGAATGGTTGAAGGGGGCCGGGTGGTTGACGAGGTCCTGGTTACACTGTTCCGGTCGCCGTCTTCCTACACCGGTGAAGATACGGTTGAGATTTCCTGCCATGGCGGCGTTCTTGTTACCCAGGAGATCCTGGAACTTGTTTTACGGCAGGGGGTGCGGCATGCCAATCCCGGTGAATTTACCTTGCGTGCATTCCTGAATGGCAAGCTGGAGTTGACTCAGGCCGAAGCAGTGGCCGATCTGATCCATGCCCGAAGCAAAAAAGCCGTTGAAGCGGCCGGACAGCAGCTTGAAGGCGCCCTCGGGCGTTATGTTCAGTCTTTCCGGCAGCAGATCATCGATGCCACGGCCATGGTAGAGCTCGAGCTGGATTTTGTGGAAGAGGATGTGGAGTTTGCCGACAAAGAAAGGCTAAGGCAGTTGCTTGAAGAGGTTGGGTCCGAAATTGATCGTCTGCTTGAAACCTATGAAACAGGCCGTATCGTCCGGCATGGGGTTCAGACGGTTTTTGCAGGCCGGCCCAATGCGGGCAAGTCAACTTTACTGAATACACTCATGGGGAAGGACCGTGCCATTGTCTCGGCCACAGCCGGAACAACACGAGACCTGATTGATGCGGAATGGAGTTACGAGGGGCTCACTTTTATCCTGACCGACACGGCCGGGCTTCGAGAGACAGTTGATGATATTGAATCCGAGGGAGTACGCCGTTCTGAATCGGCGGTTTCAAACGCCGATCTTATCCTGTACCTGAAGGATCTCTCCGAACCATTTGATCCGATGGAAAAATCCTTGCTACGCCGGATCCAAAAGAGTTCCGAGGGAAGGGTGCTGCTCAAGGTAGGGACAAAAAAAGACCGTTTGGCAGAGGGGGAGGCCAACTGTGAGGAGTGCGACCTGATTATTTCGGCCAGGACCGGAGAGGGGATCGAAGAGCTCAAGAAACGGATGCGTTCCGAAGTTCTGAAAAACAGGGATATCGATACCGGAGGGCTGCTTGTTACCTCCAGTCGCCACCGCGATGCATTGATAAAAGCACGTCACCACATCGATCAGTCCATTGCAGCCTTGAAGGCGGGACTGTCCGGTGATTTCCTCTCTATTGACCTGAGGGGCGCGCTCAATGAACTGGGGACCATCACCGGTGAAATCACCACCGAGGATCTTCTCGACTCGATTTTTTCCCGGTTTTGCATCGGTAAATGAAGTACTTTTCTGATGGTATCTGAATCCTTGCTAATGGTGCTAATATAGCTATTTTTGAGGTACTTTGTTTGTTGCTAATTTGCTTTTGTTTATTCAATCTTTGTTGCTAATTTACTACTCAAATCCAATAGCAACAAATAGCAACAAAAATGAAGGTACATTTAAGGCAGAGACAGCACAAAGGCAGAGGCAAAGTCAGCCTGTATCTGGAGCTGTACAAAGGCACAGTAAAGACTCCTGAAGGCAAGACAAAAGCTCTGAGAGAGTATGAGTATCTGGACTTGTACCTGACAGCAAAGCCAAAGACTCCAGCAGAGAGGCAGGTAAACAAGGAGACTCAGCAACTTGCAGAGAGTATCAGAGCCAAAAGAGAGCTGGAGATTAAGAATGGAGAGCATGGCTTCAAGAGGTCAGCCAGTCCTAAAGCTGACTTCATGCAGTTTTTTAAGGCAGAGGCAAAGAAGAGAGAGCCAAAGTCTGGCAGTTTAGGCAACTGGCTCTGTGCTTACAATCATCTGGAGGCTTATGCAGGAGAGTCTGTACCATTCAAAAAGATTGACAAGGCATTCTGTGAAGGCTTTAAAGAGCATTTGCAGTCTGTAAAAAAGACAA
>SLHZ01000290.1 GCA_007135895.1 Balneolales bacterium
GCGCTGCCCGGTGCGGGTTGATTCCTGGAAGACGGATAAAAAAATGAGCAGCCGCAAGTCACCTTGAACGGGTGTGCAATATGCTGCTGCTCATCAACTTAACCTACATAAGTAGCGAACGGTGGACTGATGTAAAGCGTGCCGGAGATCGGTGTTGCCGTGGTTCCGCTTGCGCTGCCACGGCCTGCCTCCTCCTATGTATCACAAAAAGTACTCGTAACCTGTATGTTTACGGTACTCGTAAATAATAGCGTACAAACTAAACCTCTTTATAGAAAGATGCAATAACGGGTATTAAGAAAATTTAATGGGGCGTTCATCCTTCCTTTTGTATTTTACCGGGTATATATTTATATCTAAATATTGCAGTATCAGGACAGAGTCCTTTGCGTCTGAACTATAATATAGCAGGAAATGCCATCCAGGGAGTCAGAACATATCAATTCAGTATCCCCGTCCACTGGAAACGGCAGCACGGAAACAAGAGCAATACATAGCGAGGGCGTGGAAACAGGCGCAAAAACCAGAATAAAAATGAAAGTCACTGTACTGACTACCAAGTTCCCGAAAATCTCGGAAACCTTTGTTCTTCATCATGTTACCGGTTTGCTTGACCGCCAGATCGATGTTCATGTAATCGCCAGGAAAGGCGAGGAAAAAGCGTTTTCAAACGCCGAGATTGAGGGTTACGACCTGAGAGGGCGCACGCATCTTTTCCACAAAAAACCGAAATATTCCCAGCGGCTTGGGGGGCTGCCGGGGCTTATCGCCCGGAACATGAAGCATGGCCGCTATCATGTGCTGCGCTCGCTGAACCCTTTTCAGTTTGGCAAACCGGCGATAAACCTGAAGACCCCGTGGCTGGCTGATGCCTTTGCCGATATCGGCCGCACCGAAATCCTTCACTGCCATTTCGGTCCGAACGGGGTGATCGGCGCATATTTAAAGAAGATGAAGCTCTGCGACCGTCTGGTGGTCACTTTCCACGGTTACGATGTGTCGCGGGTGCTGCGCAGAAGCCGCCGGAAGCACCGGTACGATGAAATCTTCAAACACGCCGACCTGATCTTGCCGGTCAGCAATCACTGGCGCGAGGAGTTGATCAAACTGGGCGCTCCTGACGATCGGATCCAGGTGCACCGAATGGGCATCAACACCGAATATTTCACGTTCCGGCAGCGGAGTACGCACAACGGCCCCATACGCATTGCCACCACGGCGCGCTTCACCGAGAAAAAAGGACTGGACTACGCGGTAAAGGCGATTGCGCGGGTCGCGGAGAAGTACCCGGATACCCGGCTGCACTACGACATGATCGGCGACGGTCCGACACGCCCGAAAATCGAGGCGCTCATCGCGGAACACGGTCTGGGCGACCGCATCACCCTGCACGGGGCCATCAGGCTGGAGAAAGTGCGCGTGCTGCTGGAGAAGGCCGACGTGTTCATGCTGCCCAGCGTGACCGCCTCGGACGGCGACAAGGAGGGCGTGCCTGTTTCCCTGATGGAGGCCATGGCGATCGGCATGCCGGTGCTGTCCACCTGGCACAGCGGCATCCCCGAGCTGGTGGAGGACGGCCTGTCGGGCTACCTGGTGCCCGAACGCGACATCGACGCTCTGGCCGAACGGATCAACCATCTGTCCGAAAACCGTGACCTGTGGACCGAAATGGGCCGGGCCGGACGCGAGAAAGTGGAGCGGGAGTACAACCTGGACCGGCAGCACGACCGGCTGGTGGAACTGTACCGGCAACTGCTATGATGGGCTTGCCGGCAGCTGAGATGTTGGGCTTGCCGGCAGCTGCGATGATGGCTGTTATCCGGCTAAAAATCTCCGGTTTTTTTTAAACTTGTCCGTTCTCTGTTTAATCCAGAAAAGAAACGGGTTGTTGACGAAGTCCTGCAACAGCTTTTTTGATTTGACGGCATCCGGATGCGGGTCCGTGTTGTTCCATATGTTTTCCAGGTCCTCTTCCGCTACATCGTCATGGAACTTCCGCGCGTAGCTCCTGAACCTGAAATAGGAGCTGTACCGCGCCGCTTTCTTTATCAATACCATCAGGTGAAATCCAAACCATGTGTTGAACTCATCCCGGAAAGTTTCGTACAGATCCTGGCTTTTCAAGGTTTCTTTCAACTGATAGTCGGACTCAATGACGTGAAAATGGCGGCTGTCGAACGAGTACATGGTCGCCCCGGGTCGCTGCCGGTAATAATACAGATGATCCGGAATGATTACGACTTTATTACAGCGGACAAGCAGCTGCGGCGTAATAAAATTATCCTCCATTATTTTACCCGAAATAAACCGGACATCCTCAAAAAGCTCTTTTCGATACAAAGCATTCCATACGTTGTTTATAATCTTTTTCTCAAAGAAAGCCTGAAAAAAATCTTTTTTTTCACTGAGGATCATCTCCTTGCCCTCAATGCCCCTCCATTCCGAAATGCTGTATTCATCAAATTTGTATGCGCCGCATTTGACCATGTCGGCTCCGGTACCGTTCATTTTTTCTCTCAGGGTCGCAAGCATGTGTTCCGAAACGTGGTCGTCACTGTCGATGAACGCGATATAGTCACCTGTTGCATGATCCAACCCTGTGTTGCGGGCGGCGGATTGTCCCTGATTTTCCTGGTCGATGAGGCGTATCCAGGAGTGCTTCTCCGCAAAGGAAGCGCATATCGCCCGGCTCCGATCGGTTGACCCGTCATTGACAAGAAGCAGTTCGCGCGGCCTGAGCGTCTGCGCCACAACGGATTGCAGACACTCCTCAAGATATTCCTGCACATTGTAGACCGGGATGATTACGGATATATCATTCATTGAAGGCAGTGTTTGCGGGTATTCTCATCTGTAACCAGGCCGGGTGACTGATTCTCCGTGCCGGCACTCTTACGTCAGGCATAATACGGCCAAAGTTAATAAATTATGACCATTAAACCACTGCGACATGGCGGCTTTACGACATCCGGTTGCAATGCTGCACCACAATTTGATAATTTGTCCATCATGATATCTTGTCTATCACTTGTCCATCATAATATCTTGTCCATCACTTGCCCATCACTTCTCCATCATGATATCTTGTCCATCATTTGACACGCCAAAAAACAGGTCTGCTATTTGTCGACTTAACGAAAGAATGTATGCTCTGGAAAAGAATAGCAAAAAAGGCCGTTCGCAGCGGAATGCCACCTTCATGGTTCGGTTATCGCTGGGTGAAAAGGGAAACTGTCCCTCAATATCTGGCCCGGAAACAGCATGCAATCCCTGGCATCTCCATAACCACGATCCATGACGAGGAGGAAGCGCAGAATCCTCTGCCTTGCAACATAGAGCGGCGCAGTGATCTGCCGGTTAAATGGGCGAGGTGGGGGTATTCTTTCCGGGACGTCCCGTCCAAAAACAGCGGGAAAACGTTCATGGCCACGCTGCCTCAATGCAAGGTAATCCCCTGCCTGAACCGGGACGATAACCAGTTCTGGGTCGCCATTCTGAATCAGGACAAATACTCACTTGAGCTGGATCAGATCTCTTTCCGGCCCTGGCATGCCGAAATCCTCCGAAAGTCAGGTCCGCCTGAACGGATCAAGCGTGCCACATGGGTAATTCAGCGGGTTTATCACAACCACTCCCACTGGGTCACGGCCCACCTGCCGAAATTTCTGCTGCTCAAGGAACGCGGCGAACTGTACAATGTATTGATGCCGGCTAAAAAGAACCGAACCCCGGCGATGGACAGCTCGCTTGAAATGCTGGGAATCGATCCTGACGGTTTCCAAACGTTTGAAAATGACCGGCCGCTGATGGTGGATCAGCTGACCGTACTTGAAACTGACCGGTTCAGGCCCGGGTTGCTGAGGATGGTCCGGGATGCCATGGACAACGCACCATCCGGAAACCCCCGACCAGGGACGCCGCATCGCAGGGTCTATATCAGCCGGGAAAAGGCACAGAGGCGGAAACTGATCAACGAGCAGGAGGTGTGGGCCGTTCTGGAAACGGAAGGATTCGAGAAGGTGTGCATGGAAGACCTGGGTTTCCCGGAGCAGGTCGCCATAATGCAGCAGGCGGCCATTGTTGTTGCCCCCCACGGTGCGGCCATTGCCAATACCCTTTTCTGCGCGCCCGGGACTCACGTTGTCGAAATAGCCTATCCCGGTTTTCCCAACCCGAATTTCTATGCACTTGCCTCTGCCATGGGGCATAACTACTGGATTCTGGATGCGCAAGGCATAGGCAAAGAGGATCCCCCGCTGATAGATCTGCACATCGATCCCGCGGTGGTCCGGAAGACCGTTCAACAGATCATCAGAAATCAACAGATCAACAGAAATCAACAGATCATCAGAAAATAAATCCAGGTATACCGGCATATGTTCGTATCCGTCATCATCCCCTGTTACAATGGAGAAGCGTTCGTCGGACAAACCATTGGGTCCCTGTTTGAACAAACGCGTCAGGCAGATGAGATCATCGTGGTCGATGACGGGTCAACGGACCGAAGTCCCGTCATTGCGCAGCGGTTTGGAGCACCGGTCAGGGTGTTGTCGAAGAAAAACGAGGGAGCTCAAATAGCCAGGAATTTCGGAGCCGAACATGCAAAAGGGGATGCACTAATGTTTCTGGATGCCGATGACGTGCTGGGGCCGAAGGCTTTGGAAGCACTGGTCGCGCATCTTGAAAGGCATCCGGACGGAGTCGTGGCATGTCCCTGGTTCCGGCTGGACAAGATCGGCGACAGGTGGGTGCGGCGCCCCCCGTCCTGTCCCCGGTTGGAGAAATGGCAGAATTACCTGGGCGGATGGATCACCGGATGGTATCACCCTCCATGCTCGGTGCTGTGGTCACGCACTGCTTATGAAAAGGCCGGCGGATGGGATCCGGCGGTAACGGTCAATCAGGATGGTGATCATATGATGCGCGCGCTCGTAAACGGATCGGAGCTGCATATCACGGATCGGGGTTCGGCTTATTACAGACGACTGCCCGTTGAACAGAAAACGGCAACCCTCAGCGGGGCCCAGTACACACGCAAAGGAAGGGAGTCACAAATATTTGTGCTGCAAAAGATTGCAGCGATGCTCAAAGAGCGGGGAATGCTTGATGAATATCGCAGGTCCCTGACCATGGCCCTGGCTCAATTTCGGCTGTTATGCAAAGAGGATTTTCCGGATCTCAGTGACAGATGCACCGACTTGATTCGTCAATACGGCGAACCCGGGCCCGTTCGGGCCTTCCGTTCCGCTGACCGCCTGTTCCGCGTTGCTGCCCGCCGGGGCAGGAAACGGGTTAGGAGATATCTGAAGCATGCCGCTTCGGCGTGGCAGCGTAAAGATGATACTCAGATTAAAAATCTCTCAGGACCTGGGAATCGTAAAAGCAATAGTGAATATCCCCAAAAAACGGACGATAGGATCGGCGCAGAGGTTACATACGGATGGGCCGCTTACAAAAAAACCATGCCCGTTAAAGGTGGCGTTTAAAGGTGGCGTTTAACGCGGAGGATTCTCAAACAGGATCAGTCGTCAGCGAATCCCCTAGCCCCAGATCGTCAACCCATTTTGTGAGCTCCTCATGATTCTCAACAATCTCAGAGAGGGGGCGGGTGTTGATCTTGCGGAGATTTGTGGAAATGGGCCCCGACCGCGTGAGTCCAATGTGACTGAGAACGGCATCAACCGTTTGCTCATGAGAGGCAGGGTCGAGAAGGTCCCTTTCGTAATGTACAAAGTGGTGAGGGATCACTTTCAGTACCTCCCGCTCCCGGACCCTCAAAGCTTCGTTCTGCCGAACCCGCTCGAAGAAATCTTCGCGATCAACGTGGACGGTCAGTTCCTCCGGGCGGTCATCTCGTTTGTGCCATTGTCCACGGGCACTTCCTACGATCGACGAGATCACTTGTCTGACGAGATCCCCGCTTGAACATGCACCACATGCCAGCGGTCACGTACGAGGGAATGGTCGAATGCTTCGATGTCGGCCGTTGCACGTCCTGACCGCGCCCTGTATATGTCAAGGTGGTCAGGCTTTACATGGCAGATGTAGCTCCCTCCAGGACCTTGTAAAGCAGGGTCTCTTGAGAGACCGATAACGTAGGCGGTGGGCCACAGAGCCTTAATACGGTGACCGATAAGGGGCTCATCTTTCGGGACAAAGAGGCCAGTTGAACATAGAAGACTCTCGAGGAGAGTGGTGCCACTACGCCCCTGGCCGAAGATGAGAACGTGGGTGCCAAGGTCAGACGAACGAGCAATAGTCGCGCGTGCGTAAGCGCGGCGCCGGTGGCGAACGCCTCGACCGTAGAGGACTTTAAAAAAACTTGATTTATGGTAAACATAAGCACCAAATTTTTCTAAAGTCAGGTGACAAGTCATCGCTTTTTAAAAAATGTCATTCCTTGAACGCATTAGCCTTTTTGTCCGGGATAGCCACATTGTCCGGGATCGTCTCTTTGACCGGGAACGCCTCCGTTGTGTGTGCAACGGTCATCAGAAACGAGACCGCGTTGGCGTCAATCTCCGGTGTAAACAGGATGCGCCCCTCTTCGAACTGCCTGATGAACGCCAGGCACTCTTTTGTGTTGAACAGCTGTCGGAGCACCGCGATCTCCTGCAGCAGCTCCCTGATCTGATCCAGCGCTTTTTTGTCGCTGCGGACCATCTGGTAGTGGAAATTTGTGCTGCCCGTCGCGCCTGATACGTTGCCGGACGCGCCACCTGAAGCCCTCCGCGGCGCGTTGCCCTTTGCCTTGCCCGTCGCATTGCCCTTCGTATAGTCCTTGGATGCATGGAGCATTCTGCTGAGCTGCTTGCCGATCTTGCGTCGGGCTTTCACGAACGCGTCGCCATAGCCCGTCAGTTTTTTGAGCGGATAGTGGGCGGCGATCAGGCGGGAGTTGAGCGTCAGGTTGCTGTTGGCGTACCGGACACTGCGCAGATCCGCCAGGCAGTGATAAATCAAGAAATTGTAAAAATCCTTGCGGATGAGTTCGGCGCCGGTGAGGTTCAGCATCATTGCGGTGTAGCGGCAGCCGAGCAGCGGCGAGCACTCGGTGACATCCGGATGGGTGTGGATGGGCGAATTGAACGTGA
>SLHZ01000081.1 GCA_007135895.1 Balneolales bacterium
ACCGCTCTGTTCGAAAAGATGGCGCCGGCCGCATCCTTTGCGGGCGCGTCCATCACCCTTTCAACCGGAAACGGGATGGATCCGGATGAGTTGGCAGCGAGATTGGCCGACCAGCAGTACCAGGCCGTTTCTTTTGTGAACGAACCCGGTGAATACGCCCGGCGCGGCGGCATCCTGGATATCTTTCCTTTTTCCGGATCCTACCCCGTGCGTCTGGAGTTCTTTGGCAATGAAATAGAATCCATCCGGGAATTTGATCCCGACTCACAGCGATCCGTGGCGTTTCTGGACCAGATCCGGCTGGTGCCAAACCTTGAGGCCCTGCCTTGCGATGAGCGGGAGTCGCTGTTGTCCCTCATGGGCTCCCAGGCAAGTCTGGCCATCATGGACTACCCGGGTGTCATCGCAGCGTTGCAAGAGCAGTACCATGAAGCCGAAAGCCGCTATATGGAAAACCCGGTGCGCACCTCCGCACCGGCTTCTTCCTCTCCATCTAAAGGATCAGCTTCCCCGGAAACCGTTTTCCATACGTCCGTTCCCTCTGAATCCATCTCTCCGGTAATACCGCCACCGGCATTGGCCCCCTCTTCCCTTTATCTCTCCCCGGCCGAGTTCGAAGAGCAGTTCCACCACCATCCCTGCACGTTCTTCGGCGCCCTCCCTCCGGGTGTTAAGCCGGATCTGGAATTCCGGTTGCAGGCGCGTCCTCAGCCCGATTTCAACAGCTCAGTGAAACTGCTTCGCAGCCATCTGGAAAACCTGAGTGCACAGGCCATTGAAACATGGATCCTCTGCGACAACGAGGGACAGAGACAGCGTTTTGAGGAACTGCTGGGCGAAAGCGGTCCGCGGCGGCGTTACCGCATTATCGTCGAGACACTTCACCACGGATTTGAACTGCCGAACGAAGGAGTAGCCCTTTACACCGACCATCAGATCTTCAACCGCTACTATCGTCCGCGCACCCGCATGCCGGTCCGCCGCGGAGGCATCTCTTTCAAACAGCTCAAAGACCTGAATATCGGCGATTACGTGGTACATGTGGATCACGGTATCGGAAAGTTTGCCGGTTTCCGGAAAATAACGGTCCGCGGATCCGAACAGGAGTCCGTCGTGATCCGCTACCAGAACGACTCGATTCTTTATGTCAATGTTTCAAGCCTGTACAAGCTGCAGAAATATTCGGGACGGGACGGCACGGCGCCCAAAATAACACGGCTGGGTTCAGGGGAGTGGGCCCGGAAAAAAGCCCGCACCCGCAAACGGGTCAAGGATATCGCCCGCGATCTGATTGCACTCTATGCCCGCCGGAAATCGCAGAAAGCGCATGCCTTTTCCCCGGACTGTGCCATGCAGACCGAGCTGGAAGCATCGTTCATGTACGAAGAGACACCCGACCAGGCACAGGCGATCAGGGATGTGAAGTCCGACATGACCAAAGAAACACCGATGGACCGTCTGGTTTGTGGGGATGTCGGGTTCGGAAAAACGGAGGTGGCGGTCCGCGCCGCGTTCAAGGCCGTTCTTGACGGCAAACAGGTGGCCGTGATGGTGCCGACCACCATCCTGGCCGATCAGCACTGGAAGACCTTTCGCGACCGGATGAAACAGTTTGCCGTAACGATTGAAGTCCTCTCCCGCTTTCGAAGCAAGGCACAGCAGACCGAAATCCTCAAACGCACGAAGAAGGGAGAGGTCGACATCCTCATTGGCACCCACCGGATCGCCTCAAAAGACGTGGCCTTCCGTGACCTCGGACTCATGATTGTCGATGAAGAGCAACGATTTGGGGTGAGCATGAAGGAGCGGCTCAAGGAGCTTCGGGCTTCGGTCGATGTACTGACCCTGACGGCCACTCCGATCCCGAGAACCCTTCAGTTTTCCCTTATGGGGGCCCGTGACCTGAGCGTCATCCACACCCCTCCACCCAACCGGCAGCCGGTCCTCACCGAAATCCATCCTTTCGACAGCCGCCTCATCCGCGACGCCATCGTGCAGGAGGTGAGCCGGGGCGGACAGGTATTTTTTATCCATAATCGTGTGCAGGATATCGAGAAGATCACCGACCGTGTCCGCTCGCTCGTACCCAATATCCGGGTGCAGTTCGCGCACGGTCAAATGCCCGGCAGCCGGCTCGAAAAAATCATCCTCGATTTTTACGACCACAAGTTTGATGTACTGGTCTCGACCAATATCGTTGAAAACGGCATTGACATCGCCAATGCCAATACCATCATCATCCATCATGCCAACTATTTCGGACTGGCCGAGCTGCATCAGCTGCGCGGACGGGTGGGGCGCTCCAACCGGAAGGCCTACTGCTACCTGATCACGCCGCCCATGGAATCGCTTACCCTCGAGTCACGGCGGCGCCTTCTGGCCCTAGAGGAGTATTCAGATCTGGGTTCGGGTTTCCATATCGCCATGCGTGACCTCGATATCCGCGGTGCCGGTGACATACTGGGTGCCGAACAGAGCGGTTTTATCAGCGACATCGGTTTCGAAATGTATACGCGCATCATGAACGATGCCATCCGGGAACTCAAGGAGACCGAGTTCTCCGAACTGTTCACCGATACGGCCTCGCTGCCCGATCGACCCGAGACAACAGTTGATTTTGACGAATCGGCCCTTTTGCCAGCCTGGTATGTGGCCGATAATGTAGAAAGGCTGAATCTTTACCGGCGTCTTTCCGGTACGGAAACCGAAGAAGAGATCACACAGTGGCAGGACGAAGTGACGGACCGGTTCGGCGCACTGCCCGATGCGGCCGCCAACCTGATCACGGCGACACGTATCAAAGTCCTCGCATCACGGCTGTGGCTCGACAAAGTGACCGTACGGGCCGGACGCATGTGGCTTCAGTGTCCGGACCATGCGACGAATGCAGGCTCCCGCTTTTACGACCAGGGGGGGATGCAACATCTCATAGACCGGCTTGAAGCATGCCGCGGTGACCAGTTTCAGCTGGTACAGAAAAACCAGGCCATACGATTTGCCATCCGCGATGTGGACGGACTCACCGGAGCGGTTGAACTGCTTCGCAAACTTCAGTGGAATGGCTTATCTTCGAACCATTCCGCAGACAATCAACAAACCAAAAACAGTCAGGCACAAAGAACGAGTCAGAAATAAAAAGTTAAAAAGAAGAGGTTTCCAATGAACCCTGACGGCCCGAAACGGGTTTCAGGATCAGAACAGAATCCAACATGGTCGAAACACAACCTGAAATATCCCTTTCACATTTTGCCGGGATGCTGCGCCGAGGAGAAGTTGTAGCCTTCCCCACGGAGACGGTATACGGTCTGGGCGCCGACGCCTGGAACGCGGACGCCGTGGCCGGGATATTTACGCTCAAGGGACGTCCGCCGGACAACCCCCTTATTGTGCATGTGGCTGATGTAGAGACGGTGGAGTTATTCGCAGCGGAGATAAGCGATGACGCGCGCCTTCTTATGGAACAATTCTGGCCGGGTCCCCTGGCTCTTGTATTCCGGAAACGTCCGGAAGTTCTCGATATCGTGACAGCCGGACTGGACACTGTGGCGATCCGGATGCCCGACCATCCCGTACCGCTGCGCCTCATCAGTGAAGCAGGTCCCATTGCCGCGCCCAGCGCCAACACATCGGGCCGTCCGAGTCCCACCCGGGCCGATCATGTGCGCCAGGATTTCCGGGATGAGGTTTCGATCATCGATGGCGGATCCTGCCAGTACGGAATCGAGTCGACCGTCCTGGATCTCACCCGCAAACCCTATACCATTCTGCGGCCGGGCGGCATCACACAATCTGACCTTGAGCAGGTTCTGCGGCAGCCGGTGCGCATCCATCGCCAGGATGATAAAACAGCATCGGAAGAATTGCCCCGGAGTCCGGGCATGAAATACACCCACTATGCCCCCGACGCGCGCATTCGCTGGATGACCGCTTCCGAAATTACCGGTGCGAAGCCCCTTTCACCCGAATCCCTCTATCTGCTCCATCGCAGCGATGACTATCAGGTCCCGGGCCACTCCGGCGAAGTTAGCAAAACGGTTGTCCATTACCGCGGTGATAGCGAAATGACTGTTCACCCCGGAGAAGGTAGCGAAACGGTTGGCCACGGGGGCGAGGATAGCGAAACGGCTGGCCACTACCATGGGGATACCGAAACGGTTGTCCACTATCACGGGGACTACCGGGAAATGGCGCGCGACCTCTACGACCGTTTTCGGATGGCCGATCTCAAGGGATTCCGTGAAGTGGCCATTGAGCCCTTCTCAACCTACCAGGAAGACACCGAAGCCCTGCTGAACCGCATCCGCAAGGCCATTGGCGACTGATCGGATATGATGTCAGAACACCTTGTGGCAAGGCCATTGGCGACTGATCGGATATGGCATCAGAACCGCATCCGCAAGGCCATTGGCGACTGATCGGATATGGCATTAGAACACCATCCGCAAGGCCATTGGCGACTGATCGGATATGGCATTAGAACACCATCCGGAAGGCCATTGGCGACTGATCGGGTATGGTATCAGAAAGCCTTGTGCCACGGAGTCGCTTTGCAGCATCAAGGAACGATACACTACAACACGTTGCCCAGTACCATCAAAACATCGGATGGTTGGGTTTGTTCTGCAGGATTCCTTCAATCTCTTCCATGATATCCGGAGTGAGGATTTCCATATCCTCCACGGCCATCAGGTTTTCCTGAAGCTGGGCGGTTCGGGTGGCGCCCAGAATGACGGTGCTCACATTCGGGTTTTTCAAACACCAGGCAATGGCGAGCCGTGCCAGTGAGAGTCCGTAATTATCGGCCAGGTTCGTCAGGGCTTTTGCCTTGCTGATATTCTCCGGTATGAGAACCTTCTCTTTGAGCCACTCAAGGTTCTCCTCCTTCAGACGTGTATCGTCAGCGGGCAGGCCTTTGTTATATTTTCCGGTGAGGAGGCCGGAAGCCAGAGGCGACCAGATGGTTGTTCCGAGTCCGGCGACATCCGGCCGGTAGAGTTTGTGGTACTCCACCTCCACACGCTTGCGGTGGATCATGTTGTACTGCGGCTGCTCCATCGTGGGCGGAACAAGGTGGTGCTGCCGGGCAACGGCATGCGCTTCCATGATCTCCTGGGCGCTCCATTCGGAGGTACCCCAATAGAGGACCTTCCCCTGAAGTATGAGCTGGTGCATGGCCCATACCGTCTCTTCGACGGGGGTATTCTTGTCGGGCCGATGGCAAAAGTAAAGATCCAGATAGTCGACCTGAAGCCGTTTCAGTGCCGCGTGGCAGGCTTCGAAAACATGCTTGCGGCTGAGGCCCGTCTGATTGGGTTTTTCACCGCCCCAGAAGACCTTGCTGGAGACCAGAAACGAAGTCCGGTCCCACCCCGACTGCTTCAGGATCCGTCCCATCACCTCTTCCGATTTCCCCAGGTAATATCCCTCGGCATTATCGAAGAAGTTGATGCCTCTGTCGTAAGCCAGATGCATGAGTTTTTCAGCGGTCTGGTCGTCAATGAGCTTGCCGAAAGTGAGCCAGGAGCCCAGCGAGAGGGCGCTCACCTGCACGCCTGCGTTTCCAAGTCTGCGATATATCATAGGTCTCATTTATTGGGGTGAAAGGGTGTGCTGCTCTTCCGGAAAAATCCTCGGAAAAAGATTCACCGAAGTAAGTTGTTCAAAAATGCTTCTACGAAAAAGTTGCTCCGAAGGTGCTACTCCGGAAATGCTATTCCGAAAATGCTGCTTCTTGTACATTGCTAACAGAAAAATAATCATTCGGGACTACACTTCATAAACCGCTCTCATCACCGATCCGGCCCATCAGGGCCCGGCTCATTTCGCGCTTCCCTTCTCCTTTCTCTCAAATACCGCCTGGCGGCAAGACGGTCTATCAAAAAATGCATCCAATATTTCCCGGCCCCAAGCTTTCTCAGCCCTTGTTTCGTTGCTGCCGGGCATTGTAGATCGGTTTGCCCAGTTTGAGATACTCCTCCAATACACCCGCCGCTTCATCCCTGAGCAGATCACGAGTAACACGAATATCCCGTTTCTCCAGTTCGGCCACCCATTCCGCCGGTTTGGGCCCTTCATCGAATCCCACACGCCGGGCATCCTCATCACGGGCGCCGCATACCAGCCGCCGCACGCCCGACCAGAGTGTGCCACCCAGGCACATGGCACAGGGCTCCACGCTGGTGAACAGCTCGCAGAACGGCATTCCCGCGCCACCCAGATCATGGGTTTTGAGCTTCTGCTGCGCGAGGGCGAAAGCCACCATCTCGGCATGTCCGCCGGACCAGTGGGAAGAGACTACGATATTCACCCCGGGAGCCACAAGCCGGCCGGTTTCGCTGTCGAAAATCGCCGCGCCAAAGGGACCTCCCGTGTCGTGGCGCACATTCTCCCTGGCCAGCATCACGGCCAGGCGCATTTTTTCCTCGTCGGTGCGAAAAACATGGTTGGATGACGGCAACGCCGCGTCCACCCATCCGGGCAGACGGATTCTTATATCGGGTAAAGAGTTCACTTGCTCATTCATGGTGCAAAAATAATAACGTTTATTACCGACCGGAAACCGGGATCCGGTCATGTCCCTTCCACATTATCTGTAACGTATGCCGGTGTTCCGGCAGTTCACACACGGTTCATTCAGAACACGATGCATGAAATTCTCGTATGCAATGCGGAATTTCGGCTTTCATGGGCAGAGATCAAAAAAATATCTTCGGGTATATGGATTTCATTCACGGTCGTGCGGACGGGTTGCCAGCGAAAACCCCGCATACAATATCAGTGATACCAGCGCTCCCAGCACGATAGACGGCATGTCTGCAAGGAGCGGCAGATCCGTCGCGCCAATCCACCCGCGCGCGGCGGCAAGTCCGGCCAGCGATCCGCCCGCAATGCCCGCCATTGCCCCGGCTGCCGTGCCACGTTGCCAGTACAACCCCAGCACCACCGGCACGAACACCCCGGCGGCGTACATGGTGTAGGAGAGCAGGAGCAGGTCGATGATGCGCTGGATGTAGAGCGCCAGGAACAGGGCCAACAGGCCGATCACCACCGTACCGATGCGCGAAATGAGCAGCATCCGGCGGGTATCGCCGG